>JAGCZE010000447.1 GCA_017960415.1 Lachnospiraceae bacterium | reverse complement strand
CACATAGGAACCCAGCATATACGGCGGATTCATACCAAAACAACCGTATTCGAAACGGCCGTTATCGAGTTCTCTTTCAGGCACAATCTGGCATCTGAGATCAAACTTGTATCTGCCTTCTTCGTCGTTGAAGCTGACATTTACCATCTTGCCGACCGTATATTCACCTTTCTTGTCGGAAAGGAATCCCACTCCGTTATTGCTGACATCCCGTACTATTATATCCTGCGGAGCCGATCTGAAATACACGACCTTGCCCGGGATTCCGATATATTGCCTGTAATTCGCCCTTCTGTTGATCTCAACCGGTTCGCATTGAGGATATATCAGCTGGCAGAGCGTCTTTTTTCTGTAATAGCCCAGCTTGATCTCAAGCTTGCGCCAGCAGTATATCTTGCCGGCGTTCGGATCAAACACGCTCATCTCCGTCTTGAGTCCCGGTACATTGAAGCTCACAGCCTTGCCTTCGTGTAAAATAGGTTCACAAAGAAGACAGTCGCCGACGATACTGATCAGTGTAGTGTCAAAATCTGCGACTGCGTCTTCACTGCGTACTTTCAACGACAGCGGAGTACCCGGCGTAAGAATCGACGTAATATCCATAAAAAAACGCTCCTGTTACGCGCAATAAACCAATTTTTCCTTAAATATCATAATATCAGATTTCCCTTTCTTTGTAAATGGGCGTAATATAAATAACCGGCAGCTTCAGATAGCTACCGGTATATTTGTTATTTGCGGACCGAATTGATAATCATCGAGTCTCACATCATCCTTCGTAAAGTCATAGAAGCTCTTCTTCTCCGGGTTCAGCCAGAAGGTCGGGGCCGGATATGTCGGGCGCTCTATCAGCTCTTTTATCGTATCTACGTGTCTGTCGTAAATATGAGCATCGGCAATGACATGCAGGAATTCTCCGACCTGCATATCACACTCCCTTGCGAGCATATGTATCAGAACCGCATATTGGGTAACATTGAATGCATTGGCCGCCAGGATATCCTGGGAACGCTGGTTCAGGATCGCATTCAGCACCAGCTTCCCGCCGTCCTTCGGCTTCGTTACGTTAAAGGTCATGCTGTAGGCACAAGGGTACAGCATCATTTCCGAAAGATCCTGATGAACATAGATATTGGTCATGATACGGCGCGAGAAAGGATTATTCTTCAGATCGTAGATCACTCTGTCCACCTGGTCGAACATGCCCTCTTTATACTTGTGCTTCACGCCGAGCTGATAACCGTAAGCCTTGCCGATGGTACCGTTCTCGTCGACCCACTGATCCCAGATATGGCTTCCGAGCTCGCTGACGCGGTTGGATTTCTTCTGCCAGATCCAGAGGATTTCGTCGGTCGCGGTCTTGATAGGCACCTTGCGGAGTGTCATGGCCGGAAATTCCTTTGAAAGATCATATCTGTTGACCACACCGAATTTCTTGATAGTATAGGCGGGAGTCCCGTCCTCCCAATGAGGCCTTACCTTTTCATCCTCTGTACTCGTTCCGTTCTCAAGGATATCCCTGCACATGTCAATAAACAGTTTATCTGCGTAGCTCATTCTTCACCCTCCGTTATTTCAAAGCTCATATTGCTGCCATGCAACAGCAATTTTTTTTCGATATCGCCGCCCTGCAGCAGCATCACTGTGTAAAATAAGCGGTCCGAATCGCTCCGGACCGCCTTGTATGTGTATATTTATAATACTGTCAGACCAATACCGTATCGGCAAATTTCTTGATATTCGATGCGTTGGTGTACTTGGTGACTGTACCGCCGGACTGTACGACCAGCGTCGGAGCTGACATAATGCCGTATTCCTTTGCAAGATCGGGTTCTTCCTCTGCGTCGATCACGGTATATTCCCTGCCCTCAAGGTACTGCTTCGCAAGTCTGCAGTTCGGACATGTCTTGGTGGTGAACAGGTACAGCCCGTCTCTCTTCATATCGGTTCCTGCCGGCTCATCGTCGATCACAAGCGGCTCTGTGTTCTTGTCAAGTGCCTGTGTGATCTCATCCGTAGCACCGGTGTTGCAGCAGCCTGCTCCGATACTGAAACGGTTCATGAACTTCTCGGGCTTGTACTCGGTACGGTTCCTGTATTCCTGTGCTTTGCCGGCATTCCAGTTCTTTACGGGACGGTAATAGCCCGTAATTCTTGAATAAACCTCTGCCTCCTCACCGCAGATAGGACAGGTGAACTGCTCTCCTGCGAGATATCCGTGATTCTTGCAGATCGAGTACGTAGGAGACATCGTATAATAAGGCAGTCTGTAGTTCTCGGCAATGGTACGTACCAGCTTCGCAGCTGCTTCCCAGCTCGGAAGCTTCTCGCCGAGGAACGCATGGAATACGGTTCCTGAGGTATAAAGGGTCTGCAGCTCGTCCTGAATATCGAGTGCCGCAAATATATCTTCGGTAAACTCAACAGGCAGGTGGCTTGAGTTGGTGTAGTAAGGTGTATCTCCCTTGGTACCTGCGGTCTTGATATCCGGCCAGCGCTTGCGGTCATGCTTTGCAAGTCTGTATGAGGTGCTCTCTGCGGGAGTCGCCTCAAGATTGTACAGGTCGCCGTACTCTTCCTGATAGTCCGAAAGTCTCTCTCTCATATGATTGAGAACCTTCTTCGTAAATGCCTGTGTCTTGGGATCGGTCAGATCCTTGCCGAGCCAGCTTGCATTCAGACCGACTTCGTTCATTCCGACCAGACCTATGGTCGAGAAATGATTGTTAAATGTTCCGAGGTATCTTCTGGTATAAGGATAAAGGCCTTCATTCAGCAGTTTGGAAATGATCTCACGCTTTACCTTAAGTGATCTTGCCGCAAGGTCCATCATCCTGTCGAGGCGCTTGAAGAACTCGTCCTCATTCGCACTCTGGTAAGCGATACGAGGCATATTGATCGTAACAACACCGACCGAACCTGTCGACTCACCCGAACCGAAGAATCCGCCTGACTTCTTGCGCAGCTCCCTCAAGTCAAGCCTGAGTCTGCAGCACATTGAACGAACGTCGCTCGGCTCCATATCGGAATTGATATAGTTCGAAAAATAAGGAGTACCGTATTTCGCCGTCATCTCAAACAACAGTCTGTTGTTCTCGGTATCCGACCAGTCGAAATCCTTCGTGATCGAATATGTAGGGATCGGATACTGGAAGCCTCTGCCATTGGCATCACCCTCGATCATGATCTCGAGGAAGGCCTTATTGACCATATCCATCTCTTTCTTGCAATCCTTGTAGCAGAAATCCATCTCCTCGCCGCCGATCAGGCAGGGAAGCTCTGCAAGGTCTGCAGGAACTGTCCAGTCAAGCGTGATATTTGAGAACGGAGCCTGTGTACCCCATCTTGAAGGTGTGTTCACACCGTATACGAAGCACTGGATGCACTGCTTAACCTCATGGTAATCAAGATTATCTATCTTTACAAAGGGAGCAAGATATGTATCAAATGATGAGAATGCCTGAGCTCCGGCCCATTCATTCTGCATGATGCCGAGGAAGTTGACCATCTGGTTGCAGAGCGTCGAAAGATGCTTTGCGGGTGATGAAGTGATCTTGCCGGGGATACCGCCCAGACCTTCCTTGATAAGCTGCTTTAATGACCAGCCCGCGCAATATCCGGTGAGCATACTCAGATCATGGATATGAATATCCGCATTGCGGTGTGCGCTTGCGATCTCGTTGTCGTAAATCTCGCTGAGCCAGTAGTTCGCGGTAACCGAACCGGAATTGTGAAGGATAAGACCTCCTACCGAATAAGTAACGGTAGAATTCTCCTTTACTCTCCAGTCCTCCTCCTTAACATATGAATTGACTATCTCCTTATAATCAAGGATGGTGGATTTCATGTTACGGATCTTCTCGCGGTTCTTCCTGTAAAGGATATAAGCCTTGGCTACCTCTATATAGCCCGACTGGTTCAGAACATCCTCTACACAGTCCTGAATATCCTCAACATTGATCGTGCCGTTCTTTACCTTGGTCTGAAATGCCGAGGTAACGCGCAGTGCCAGCAGATCGATGATATCGTCGTTATAAAGATTCTCTGTTGCGTTGAACGCTTTCTTGATGGCGCCCGAGATCTTTGACAGATCAAAATCCGCTATCTCTCCGTCCCTTTTTGTAACTCTAAAATTCGTCATACCTAACCTCCGGAGTCCTCCCCTTTTTGTTGTGCATTTTATAAAGAAATGTTGTTGCCGACCCGATGTTTTTTGTGAAAGTTTTCCAACAGAAGGGCGAAATAAAAGCCCAAACAAAAAAAGTGTTAAGGCGTTTAAATCTTTGACAATCAACACTTAGAATTGTAACAAAAGGGTTAATTGTTGTCAACGCCAAAACACAATATATTTTAAAAAGTTTGGACCAAAATACTATATATTGTACACCAACTATGATTGTAGTCTCTTTGAACGCAGTACAATCTACATCATTAGATGCCCATCGTTAAGGCATTTATGTCAATCGAGCCCGAGACGGTTCTCAAGATACTCCCTCTCCTTGACAGCTAATGCATCATCGGGACAATGGTTAAGATAAACACCCAAAAGTTTATAAGCAAGTTCCATCTTGCCTCTGCGTTCGGCTATGGTGATCTTGAACTTCAAAAGCGTCTCTTCCGGCACTCCGAGCTCTGTGGCCTTGTCCATGAACTCCTCTGCTTTGGTATGGTAATACTCCCTGTCATGTTCATACGTCGTACGCTCGGTCATATCGGCCGCATCAAGCAGGATCGTGATCACGGGAGTATAGTCGGTCATGTATGCCGCATGCCCGGTGGTATACATAATAAAACTGTCGGCAGTTTTCAGTCTCTTTGTAATATCGGGGTCCTGTGCATTGAGCTCATAGAGTCTTACAAATTCATCCGCCGCATAAGGCTTTAGTTCTATCAGTTTGTTCAATTCTTCGGCAAGAAGTTCTGAATCTCCCCTCATTTCATACAGGTCTGCCCTGATCTGAGAGGACATGATCAGATAATCATTGGCTTCAAACTGGTTCGGGACCAGGCGCGCAAGCTCTTCGCTCACTCTTGCCGCCCCGGCATAATTCTGTTCGGTCAGATAAGCCGAAAGCATTACTTTTTTCACGCTTATCAGGTCTTCCTGTTTCTCGATCCCGGTCTGGGCATCGAGAAAAACGCTGATGGCATCGGGAAGCTGCCCGAGCTGAAGCAGATTGTAGGCATGTCCGATCAGAACCTCATTCCTGTTGTCGCCGCTTTCCACCGCCGCGGTAAAATACGGCTCCGCCGCTGCATAATCCCCGCGTCCGTAAGCTTCAACCGCCAGCGTATAAGGATCCTTCTGCATCGTACACCCGCCCGCCAACATACAAAAAACAGGCAGTAATACCATAAACATGATAAGTGTTCTGCCTGTTTTCATAGCCTGATTCCTCCGATTTACTCTTTCGTCCCCTGCGCCGCCTCAGGGACCTCCGGGACGGGGTTAGTGGTTCATTTTCAATCTGCCTTACCCTGCGCCGCCTCAGCATCCGTCTTGCGGATCTGGGCGCGCTTGATCTTGCCGCCGAGAGTCTTGGGCAGCTCGTCTACATATTCAACGATCCTGGGATATTTATAGGGTGCCGTATTGTGCTTTACATGATTCTGGAGCTCCTTGGTCAGCTCATCCGAAGGAGTATATCCTTTCGCAAGCACAACCGTTGCCTT
>JAGCZE010000043.1 GCA_017960415.1 Lachnospiraceae bacterium | reverse complement strand
TCAAATACTTATTCACCGATCTTGTAGATGAACTTTACTTCTCCGTCCATTTCGTTGCTCAAGCCCGAGAAACTCTTATAATTCTTTGAAACCTCCGCAACTGCTTTAAATCTTTCAACGAGACCCTCAAGATCGCCATCGACTGCTTCAACCAGCTTCTCGATACCCTTCTCGTTGAATTCCTTCATACCGTCGGACAGACGTCCTGCACCGTCCCTTAACTGTGTAACACCGTCAATAAGTGCAGGCATATTATCCTGAACGTTTGCAAGTCCGGCATTGAGTGCCGCACTGCCGTTTACAAGTGCAGCCGATCCGTCCTTAAGCCGGACACTGCCTTCCTTCAACTGTGCTGCGCCCGTCGCTGCCTGGGAAACCCCGTTGGTATAAGCCGCAAGGCCTTTGTAAAATGTATTGTAGCTGTCAAGAGAAGTCTTCAATGCTATGATCTTCGAAACGCCTTCTGATGCCTGAGCAAGCTTTGCCTTAACCTCTTCGGAAGCCATATTGTCTGCAATAGCTTTCTCCACCTGAAGATCAGTATTTGTTTTGATCGTTTCTTTAATCTCCTCGCTTGACATCTTGGCTTCTATGGTAGATTCTGTCAGTGTTGCGATCTCTTCCGATGCAAGCTTGGCGTTGATTGTCTGTTCTATCGTTGAGACGATATCATCTTCTGCCATCTTCGCATCTGTATTCTTCGAAATAATTGCTGCAACTTCATCACTGCTCATCTGTTGTTCTGTGCCAGCAGCGATCAACGCCTTAACTTCGTTTCTTACTCCTTCTTCCACCTTGGCTCTGACAGCTGCCTCTACGCCTTCCTCAACCTGAGCCTTTACTGCCTCATTTACGGCCTCGGTTACCTGTGCCCTGACTGCTGATGTAACCTGCTCCTCAATATAGCCGCGCTTTTCCTCTACTGCTGCTCTTACTGCTTCCTGCGCTTTAGCATATACCGCATCCTCATCAAGTGTGGCAATAACTCCTTCAAGAACCTGTGAATAATTATCTACCGTCAACTCGGGAACATCTACACCGGCTGCCGAAAGCTGGCTCTGTGCTGTAGCAAGCAGTGTCTCAAATACCTGCTTTGCTCCGCCGTTTAATGCATCATTATTTGCTGCAAGAGTATCAAGACCGTTATTCAGATCCGTTAAGCCGTCCTTTACCTGACCGATACCCGCATCAAGCTGTTCAGCACCTTCCTTAAGCTGAGCAGAACCTGCTGCCAGCGCATCTATACCGTTTGCCAGAACGCCCGCCTTCTCAAGCAGTGTTTCAAGTCCCTCATACAGCTGTGAAGACCCGTTCATCAACTGCTCAGCGGCGTCTGTCAGCTCATCCATTGAATCGTTAAGGCCGTCGAATGTATCGAGTTTATCAGTATTGATCTTATTGAACAGATCATTGGTTGCTAGAGTTACAGCCATTGCGGGCTCATAATTTTCAACATGTGCCTTTATCTCGAAACAATCGGCGATCTCGGGCATTTTATCCTCTTCAAGTCCCAGATTCTCTCTGAGTCCGGGAAGAGCCGCACCGATCACAACCGTCCTGTTGCCGTCGTTCACAAGCTTTCCGTTTGAAACCTCAACATTGGTAAAGACATCATTATCAAGGATCATTCCGGTCAGCATGGCAAACGGAACGTATATCTTTTCTTCGCTGCCGTTGATGTTCTTCATCTCATACTGCTTGTTCTCGTACTCATAACGTATAGTAAGTTCTCCGCTCTTACCTTTTAAGTCTTCTGCGCTTATTTCTTGTCCGTCCAGCATATAGCTGACTTTCAGCGCAACCGGAAGCTCTTTTTCCAGGTTGCCGCGATAGTAAATATCATTACCCTCGGCATCCCAAACACGGCTGTTCTCGCCGTTCATCGAATAGACATGATCCTCGCCCTTGACCTCTTCGATATCCGTAAGATCTGTCTCATCATTCAGGAGCTTGTCGCCGGTCATGTTCTTCAGCCAGTCGCTTACTATTATCTTTTTTACTGTACCGTCATTGTCTGCAATAACATAGACCGTTTCGTCTTTCTCAGGCTTATTGCTTTCTTCATCGCAAATAAGCTCCGAAACAGCTTCCTTAACTTCTTCCTTATCTTTATCCCTGTCTCCGGTAAGCGCATATGCGGAATTACCTACACCTGCCATTATCAGCACCACGCCGAGTACGACTGCAGTGACCTTCATTATCCTGTTCTTCATGATAGTGCCTCCTTTTGCGACTAACATAATTACATTTTTTATTCACATTTATAATCCAAATCTCTGTTTAAGACTGCTCTTTACACCATTCTCACTTTTTCCGACATGCAACATATCAAAAGTAGTCTTGCAAATAACCTTATCAAACAACATCAGCATAGCGGGAAGCGTAAATACAACCATCAATACGCTGATCGCAGCGCCTCTTGCCATCAGCATGCACATTGAGCTGATGATGTCAATATCGGAGTAAACCGCAACACCGAAAGTCGCAGCAAACAATCCCATACCTGATACGATGATCGAAGGGATCGATGTTGAAAGTGCTGTCAGAACCGCATCTTTCTTCTCTGCACCGGCAATCCTCTCATGCTTATACCTGGTTGTCATCAGTATCGCATAATCAACCGTTGCGCCAAGCTGTATCGTGCTGATACATATCGGTGCGATGAACGGAAGGCTTGAACCTAAGTAATGAGGAAGTCCGAGATTGATGAATATTGCGACCTCTATTACCGAGATCAGAATGACAGGCAGTGAGAAGCTCTTCTCTACAAGCGCAATTATCAGGAATATCGCCAATATCGAAACCATATTTACGACTTTGAAGTCATGGTCTGTCGTTTCGATCATATCCTTCATGCAGGGTGCTTCGCCGATCAGCATGCCACCGTTATCGTATTTCTTCAGTATCGAATTCAGTTCATCGATCTGCGCATTTACTTCATCGGATGCAACTTTGTATTCCGAATTGATCAGGAGCAGCTTCCAGTTGTCGCTTTCGAGCATGCTCTTAACCTCATCGGGAATGAATTCCTCCGGGATCCTTGAACCTACTACCGATTCAAGCCCGAGCACATATTTGACGCCGTCAACCTTTTCCATTTCGCCGATCATCGAACGTACATCTTTTGAAGATGTTTCTTTATCGACGAGCAGCATATGTGTCGACGCGATATCGAAATCATCATGCAGCTTCGCATTCGCCGTTACGTAGGGAATATCCCGGGGCAGACATTCGCCCATATCGTAATAAACTTCCTTATTGGTCTCGCTGTATCCGTAATATGCGGGGACGACCAGTATCGCAAATGCAACCAGAAATACGGGGAATATCCTGATCAACGCTCCCGAGAAGCCTTTCATCTCCGGAATCAGCGCTTTGTGTTTTGTCTTCTGCAAAGGCTTATCAAATACCAGTATCAGTGCCGGAAGAACCGTTACACATCCGATAACACCGAAGATAACGCCTTTTGCCATTACAATACCCAGATCGCGTCCCATCGTAAATGTCATGAAGCACAATGCGATGAATCCGGCCACTGTGGTGATCGAACTTCCGAGAACACTCGTAAATGTATCATGTACGGCTTCCGCCATGGCTTCTTTATTATCCGATGCGGAAGAACGTTTCTCGTTGTAACAGTTCCAGAGGAATATCGAATAATCCATAGTCACGGCCAGCTGAAGCACTGCCGAAAGAGCCTTGGTAATATACGATATCTCGCCGAGGAAATAGTTCGATCCAAGATTAAGCAGGATCATCATGCCTATCGATGCAAGAAATACGAAAGGAACCAGCCAACTGTCGAGGAGTACCAGCATTGCCACGAGCGCAAGTGCTACCGCAATCCCGACGTAGATCGGCTCTTCTTTTTCGCACAGATCCTTTAGATCCGTTACCAGCGCCGACATGCCCGAAACGAAGCACTGCTCGCCGGCAATCTTACGTACCTCCCGGATCGCATCCATCGTAACATCGGCCGAAGTCGAACTGTCGAAGAAAACCGCCATCATCGTGGCATTGTCGGTATTAAACGCCTTGTAAACCTTATCCGGAAGCATTTCCATCGGAATTGAAAGATCCGCCAGCGAATCGTACCAGATCACGGTTTCAACATGTTCAACCTTTTCAATCTTCGATTTTAATTCCGTCACATCTTTTTCTTTCATATTTTCGGCAATGATAAATGAGAACGCTCCCTTGCCGAAATCATTCATCAGCTCGTTCTGTCCCTTGACTGTATCCATGCTTTCGGGCAGATAATCGAGCATATCGTAATTAACTCTTGTTCCCGCATAACCGAGCACTGCGGGGATCATAAGCAGCAGTGTGGCCACCAGGATTGGAATACGGTATTTTACAACCGCTTTTGCCAATTTCATTTTTCCTAACCTCCTTAACTGTATTTCTTATTCAGGATACGATCTTGTAATCTTCTTCAATGATGTCGGGATACTGGTTCTTCACGATCTTGACCATGCTGATCGCAACATA
This sequence comes from Lachnospiraceae bacterium, assembly GCA_017960415.1. Next base: position 1,125 of record JAGCZE010000043.1, on the reverse strand, counting down.
CAGGTTCAGGATCCCTTCCGCCAGCAGCGATATCCCGAGCAGTACCGTCATAACCTTGGCTGCTTCCCACGGCTGCGCCATAAGACCGATACCGATCAATGCGTTTAATATTGCCAGACACAGCGAAGCCGGCCATGATCTGATCCCGAATCTCTTCGATTCAAATGTTATCCTGATCTTAAAAAGTGATTCAGCCAGCGCTGCAACTCCCATTGCCACGAAAATGAAATCCGTGAACTCTTTGGGTTTTATCAGGACTATCGTTCCCATTATCGCAAGCACTATTCCGAATTCCAAGTCAAACTGGAAAGCCAGGCGGAACAGATCCTTTGAAAAATAACCAAGTATCTTTATCGCCCCAAACAGGACCAGTGCAAAACCCAAAGCATAGGTCAGCATCTCAGCCGAAACATTGGGGTTGATCACAAACATCAGACCCACCAGACAAAATACACATGACATCACGATATATCCTGTCTTTGCAATCCTTATAGGAGCTATACTTCGCATTCTCATAAGTTCATCTCCTTTCGATGATGCCATTCTATAACCTCTTCTCCGGAAATAAAACGGTCAAAAAAATGCCTGTGTCCAAAATTCAGACACAGGCACTCATTTGCCTAAAAAAATCGGTTATTTATTCAGACTTCGCTTTATCAACTCCTCCGGCATTCCGTGATAAAGCTTGCAAAAACGCTCTATCTGCGCATGTACATCACTTACCGTTCCGGCATTCAACCATTCCAGAACAATACCAAAGCATTCGCATCTGACAAAACGCTCGATCACTTCGCGGTCAAGGATGTCGATCGACCGTCCTTTCAGAAGGCCGTTGCAATATGACTTCACTATATGCTCGCATACTCTCCACAGACTCTGCTCAAAAATATCCCTGTTGACGGAATTATAGATATGCAATATTGCCTTCCTGTTATTGGCTGCAAAATCTATCGCTACCTTTAATGCAGTTTCTATAGAATCAATATCGGGATACTCGGCAATTATCCTGTCTGCTTCTTCGATCACGATCTCCTCGATCAGCGCAGGAATATCCTGATAATGATAGTAAAATGAATTCCTGTTGATACCGCATTTTTCTACGATCATTTTCACCGTGATCTGACT
>JAGCZE010000446.1 GCA_017960415.1 Lachnospiraceae bacterium | reverse complement strand
TTCGATGTGCAGACTGCCGTACCGTCTACCGAAAGTGTATATATCAAGGCATCTGCAAGGGACATGATGTACAGGATAAATGCAAGGACGATATCGGGGAAAATGCCGATCTCGGTTACGGTCGGTGTTCCTTACGTTCTGAAGTGGAGTGATGAAGAGGGCAATGAACTCGAAGAAACAGGAGTCAGTGAGGCCGGCACGGTGATCTACAGGGATTACTCTTATATTCATCTCGATTCGCTGGAGGTGTATTTCCTTGATAATATCCTGATAGCCAATCCAGCGGTAGATCCCGAACAGACCCGGTTAACACCTGAGGATGCAGGCGTTGTGTTTCCGGATGTTTCCGAACCTGTGGTATACGGTTCGGCCGTACCTGCGTTTGGAGGCAACATTGATTATCCCGAAGGCTTTTCTCAATATATACTATCTCAGGATACGATCGTCGTTGAGGGAGATACCAACAAACCTCCAATACCTCTCGTTACGCCCGAAGAAGCATATTGGACGGCGGAAAGTTCTGTCGGAAAGCTTGTTTGCAGGAACGATGAGTTTAAGTGTGATTCTCTCGATGTTCTGGGAACCTCGGGATGGCATGAATACGGTTCGGGCTCGCTTTCTATCGAGATGCGGTGGCCGAATATCGTGGAATTCGATACTTCACAGATGTTCGGACCGGATCATATTATGATTCCGGCCGCACAAAGAAACGGTCTGTACAGAACAACCACAAGACTGGTCAAATACAGAATTGCAGTATCATACGGAACCTTTGGGGTACCGTATGATGCACTGATAGAGGTGAATCACGTACGTGTTTATACACCGGTATTCGGTGAAGCATTTATCGAGGAATGCAACTCTGCCGATCCGAATCATATGTATTTTCAGGAAACCGGAAAGAAGCCTTCAGACGCTTTTATACTGATAAACGGAAGGTCTGATTCCCTCGGAGCGGACGGACATGAACATGATACCGAAGATTTTTATATCAGGATCGTCAATACCGGCTCACATCCCGTTTATACCGGGAAATTGGGCAGTATGTACAACTATTCGGTAAACAAAAACGGCAGGAACGGAGGCACCTATATTGAGGGGAATTATCTGAGATTTCCTTTTGATGTGTACATGGATGTAGGTAATGACCGGCTGCCGGGCAATGATCGTCTGATCGCTAAAAATGTTTGGGTAAAATGTCCGGAATTCCAGCGTTTTTATCTTACGGAAAATATTCCCGGAGGATATTACGATATCGAGTATGAGACGGTCGCTGTCAATGCTTACGGCACGGATGAACGCGGGGATACTATACCCTACAGAACAAACGGCTCCGCTGATGAGTACATAGCCGGAAACAAAATGAAGGTATATATCAGCGGCAAGCTGTACGGTCTGACATTGATTGATATCTCTTCCAAAACGGAATGGAAAAATGTTTTTTCTGTCAACAATGTCAATAAGTATATTAATCTGATGCCTGAGGTGGTGTACGGAAGATCGTGGCCGGCAAACGACGGAACACTGAAGAAATCGTCAATTTCAGGTAATTACAACGGAAATGACATTGAATCATTGTTGTTTTATTATACGGCAGGCACAAAAAATGAACTCGGAAGGTCAACCGGAAGACATGAAAGATATACTTTTCCGCTGGTATACGGGAGTCATCCCGACAGATCAAAGTCCAATAAAGGTGTTCTAAAGTCCGGGTACAGATGGAGATTCAGACTGAAAACCACCGGGTATGCAATGGGACTGTCGGGCAGCAGGGTTACTGTAAATGCTTCATTCAGAATCGTAAGCGGCGAAGACGCCGGTTATGACGCAGCCTTATATGTTCCCGACGGAAGAGGAAAACTGAAGAAAATGACATCAACGATAGAAGCGGAAAAGGTCATGACAACCTCTTCTGGTATACAGATATGGGATTTCGAGTTTTTGATCCCGGACGGATACAGGATAGTCCCCGAAGGAAAAACGTTTTCTGCTTATGGTAAAACCTACAATGACGCGGAAGCCTATTCGGCAGATATGGGTCTGCTTGATCTGCAGGACCCTGTATGGACCGAAGACGGGCTTATGGTCGTGAACTTTACGATCGAAACAACAAGTCCCGACGGGAAAAAACTGTATTCATACAATACCGCAAACGGTGCCTGTAATATGTGGAAAACAGAAGGGCAGGATATAAATAAGGCCGATTTCTACACAAAGAGATACAGTTACGAATACGGCGATATCGCACTTGTAAGCATAGAAAAAGGTGCATCCTCCGACTATGTAACAGATCATCAGAATTGATGCACCATTGAATGTGTGATCAGAAAAAATTAATTCAGCGGATCCTGTACTGGCCGCCGAGAGCCAGGAATGCGAAGAAATACAGGCAGTTGTCATAATAACGTCTGTTGCCTTCGCGCATAGGTGTATCCCAAAGGCGGTTGAGCCACTTTACTGCAAGTTTATGGTCTTCTTCGGATACGTTTTCCTTTTCGATGGCGATCACGCCCTGAACCGTAGCTGCAAGAAGGCCTACAGGATGAAGGGCCTTCAGGCCTGTTGAGGTTCCGTCAATCTCATACTGCATGAATTCATGTCCCGCAGCGTCTTCTTTATCAAGGAAACGAAGAAGCTTCAGTGCCGCATCGCACTGGCCGACATCGATCCCGTTCCAGAGGTAATCAAGACCGATATTTGCAACCGTACGGTAGGAATCGCTGTAGAAGCAATCATGACGATCCTTTGTCCAGGGAATAGGACGGCTCATCGGAGATCCGTCGAATTCCGCATATTCGGGATTCATACCTGTTACGGGGTGGCATGCCCTGACAAGATATTCACGGCTTACTTTCGCAGCTTCTTTAAAGAAGCTTCTGTCTTCTTCATTTGCCCATTTTGCAAAAAGCTCGTAGAAGTGGGGAAGATGGTAGGAGGGATCGGTATAGTCTATTCCGGCAACAAACAGGATCTGCTTGTTATCACGGTTCCACATCGGAACACCGGGCCTGCCGTTCTCACCTTTATGGACGCAGGCGCTCAAAATATCACGGGCATGCTTCGAATACTCGAAGATACCTTCGCCGTCACCCCAGCGGTTGGAGGCGAAGAACAGCGACATTGCGAAGAATTCTTCTCCGTCGGGAGCGGCTCCTTCTGCGTTATGAGTTCCGTCAAGCGCGCATGACCAGGCAAAATAGCCTTCTTCCCTGTGATCGCTTCCGGGAAGATGCCACATATGGGTATATGCCCATTTCCAGATACGGTCGAATTCCTCCTTGTGATCGGTCTGTACGCAATACATCATTCCGTAGGACAGTCCTTCGGTACGGGCGTCATGATTGCCTGTATCCTCCAGATATCCGGTATCGTCGGGTGCCGGATGGTAAATGCGGACATCTTCACTTCCGTAGAAAAAGGTGTCGAATATCTGCGCTAAACGGGCTTCGACATCTTCATCGGTCTTGCCTATAAGTTCAAAATAATTTCTGTAGTTAACGGGATCGGCTGACATTGAGACCTCCTTAAACTGTATTATCGTAGTATTTTCATGCGTTTGATTATAATTTATACGTTTGCGGGGCTTCTTCACAATAATTGCGAAGAGTGATGCAAAAAAAGTTAAAAAAATATCGAATGTATTTTGACACGGAAAGAACAATGTGCTAT
>JAGCZE010000445.1 GCA_017960415.1 Lachnospiraceae bacterium | reverse complement strand
GCTTGATGAGGCTGCATTTGATGCAAGCAGCGGCCTGATCGGCGATCCCTTGCTGATAAAGAGAGCAAAACATGCGGTATATGAGAACCAGCGGACCATACGCGCGGTGAAGGCGTTGAACGCCAACGATATCAAGCTGTTCGGCGAACTGATGAACCAATCTCATATCTCGTTGCGCGATGATTATGAGGTTACGGGCAAGGAGCTTGATACGCTTGTGGCAGAGGCATGGAAGCAGCCCGGCGTGATCGGCGCGAGGATGACCGGAGCCGGTTTCGGCGGATGTACCGTAAGCCTTGTGGAAGAAGATAAGGTTGACGCATTTATTGAAAATGTTGGAGCTGCATACAAGGAAAAGATCGGATATGCGGCTGATTTCTATGTCGTTGATATCGGAGGCGGACCGGTTGAAATACAGTAAAGAGACACTGATCAGAACGGTAAACAATGGAAAAAGCAATAGAAAATAAAGACAATAAGATGGGCATTATGCCCGTGAATAAACTGCTTGTTACGATGTCGCTGCCTATTGTGGCATCGATGCTCATGCAGGCTTGTTACAATGTTGTAGACAGTATTTTTGTATCGAGGATCGTGGATGATTCGGCCGCGGGTTCGGCAGGTACGGCGGCACTTACGGCTGTCGGATATGCATTCCCTTTTCAGACGCTGATGATAGCATTTTCGACGGGAATGGGTGTCGGAATGAACGCATTGCTGTCGAGAGCTCTCGGAGAAAAGGACGACGCGCTTGTTCACAAGGCTGCGAAGAACGGTTTGTTCCTTGCATTGTGCAATACGGTGCTGTTCATGTTGCTCGGAATATTCTTCGCAAGACAGCTGATCCTTTCCCAGGACGGTGAGGGCCTTGCCCTGGAATACGGCGTGCAGTACCTGCGTATAGTATTTATAGGTTCCATAGGCTGCTGCCTGCAGATCACGCTTGAGAGACTGCTTCAGTCTACCGGAAGAACGCTTCTGTCAATGGCTGTCCAGATGACCGGAGCGCTGACCAATATCATACTTGATCCGATCCTGATCTTCGGTTATTTCGGTTTCCCCGAGATGAAGGTTGCGGGCGCTGCCGTGGCTACTATCACAGGCCAGTTTGTAGGTGTTATTCTCGGTATCATACTGAATCTGAAGTACAACAAAGAGATCAAATTTGATTTTAAGGGTTTCAGGCCAGATCCTGAGATCATCAAGAAAATATACAGCGTCGGACTGCCTTCGATCATCATGCAGTCTATCGGTTCGGTCATGACATTCTTCATGAATAAGATCCTGACCTCACTAGATATCAACTCGGTAGCTGTATTTTCGGTATATTTTAAGCTCCAGAGCTTCTTCTTCATGCCTCTGTTCGGACTGAACAACGGCATGATCCCGATAGTGGCATTCAATTACGGTGCGAGGAAGCGTACGAGGATGATCAAGGCCATCAAACTGAGCATGGTATACGCTTTTATTGTGATGGTGCTTGGCTTTATAGCATTTGAGCTGTTCCCCGACAGACTGCTCCTTCTGTTCGATACCAAGGATGACAGCCTGCTGACGCTCGGAGTTCCGGCGCTCAAGACCATTGCGGTTCATTTCCTGCTCGCATGGTTCTGTATTATTTCACTGTCGGCGTTCCAGGCACTCGGAAACGGTGTTTATTCCCTGATAGTATCTGCAGCAAGACAGCTTCTCGTGCTTCTGCCCGTGGCCTTTATCCTCTCGAGGATCGGCGGACTCGAAGCGGTATGGTGGAGTTTCCCGATTGCGGAACTTATGAGCGTTGTTTGTTCGGCGTTCTTTTTGATAAAGATCAACAAAGAAGTGATCAGTAAGATCTAAGCTTAACAGTACGGAGACATGTGTATGACCAAAAAGGCAATTTCGATTATTCTGGTAATTTGTCTGATGCTTACGGCTACAGCCTGTAGCAGGGACATCCAAAATCCCATTGAGACTTCGGAGGATGCAGGTCAGGTAACGGCCGCTGCGGCTGCCGGTTCCGGGGCCGTAAACGAAGAAGGGACGATTGTCGACAATTCGACCGACAGTCTGCTCTTCGGCAGTATCGGTATGATCCTTGCGGCCAAGGCAGAGACCAAAGAGGCACAGGAATGCAGTGACGAAACCGAAGGTTATTCCTATGACGATCTGAGTCTGGGTTACAAGCTTGTCAACGGCATTCTGATGGACAAGCACGGCCGGGAACAGGCTGCAGAGGGCTCGCTGACCAGAGGAACCGCGCTTTCGGGCTTCGATATGTTTACCGAAACTGCATCGCTGAATACTCCGGCTTCCGAACCGGAGGAAGAGGCAACCTTATCGGCTCTTTCCTATGATGACGAAGAGGATCCCGATGCGCAGACAGTGGATCTGAGCCTTATTGATATTGAAAATACGAAATATCTCGCATCCTATTCGAAGGGTGTGTTCGATCATACGGTAGCAATCATTCAGCAGAGACTGATGGATCTGGGATTTATGGATCCAGCTGAGCCTACCGAATATTACGGAAGCATGACCACTGCGGCGGTACAGCTGTTCCAGCGTCAGAACGACCTTATCCAGGACGGATGCCTCGACGCTAATTCACTTACATTGCTGCTTGGTCCGGATGTCAGGAGCTATCTGATAGAGAATGGCATGAGAGGTCCTGATATAGTTAATATCCAGACCCGACTGTATGAATTGGGATATCTTTCTTCCAAAAATTACCTGACTGGATTTTACGGGGATATTACAGAAGCTGCAGTTAAGGATATGCAGACAGCCAACGGTTATGAGGCTAACGGACAGATCGATCTGACCATGATGGAGCTGCTGTACAGTGAGGGTATTCAGGCCAATGTACTGAGCCTGGGCGATCAGAGCGACATAATAAAGGCCTGCCAGGAAAGATTGCGTCTGCTTGGTTATTTTGCGGCCACTCCAGACGGCTATTACGGCGATATCACACTTGCGGCGGTCAAGCTGTTCCAGGCCAGAAATGACCTTATCGTTGACGGTTATCTCGGACCTACCACAAGAGAGAAGCTTGACAGTTCTTCAGCTGTTGAGAATTCCATCTCGTTGGGCGATGAGGGCGATACAGTCAAGCTGATTCAGCAGCTGCTTGCCAAGTACGGATATATGAGGAGCGGCAGTTCTACAGGTTATTACGGAGAGGTTACGACTGCGGCTGTCAAGGAATTCCAGAGGGCCAACGGGCTTGCCGTGGACGGCGATGTCGGTGCCAAGACACTTGCAAAGCTTACTTCGGACAGTGTTGTCAAAGGTAATGTTGGTTCGGAAAAAACCACTGTTAATACAGGCGGAACTTCGGGCGGAAGCGATTCGGGAACCACAGTTTCGGGATCTGTCAAGTCGCTGCTCAAGGTTGCCAAGTCAAAACTGGGATGTAAATATGTTTGGGGCGACAAAGGACCCGATTCATTCGATTGCTCGGGCTTTGTATACTGGTGTCTGAACCAGGTGGGCATTAAACAGAGTTATATTACATCCTACGGATGGCGTACGGTAGGAAAGTATAAGAAGATCACAGATTATTATTCGCTGAAGGCCGGCGATATCATTGTAGTTACCGGTCATGTAGGTATAGTAGCGGAAGACAGGACCGTTGTGGATGCATCTTCGACTTATGGCAAGATCATGCACAGGGATCTGAACAAATGGTGGGAAGACAGATTTATCTGCGCCTGGAGGATTTTTGACTGAGAGGAGATAATGAGATCAAATGGGTTTCTGGGCATTTGTCAGAGAAGAGATGCAGGTAATAAAAGAACGTGATCCGGCTATCAAGAAACCGATAGAAGTATTCCTGTATCCGAGTTTTAAGGCAATCATACGTCACAGGATCGCCCATAAGCTTTATTTGAAAAAACATTATGTTCTTGCAAGAATGTGGTCTCAGCGCACGGTGCGCAAGACCGGCATTGAGATACATCCCGGTGCTACAATAGGAAAGGGCCTTTTCATTGACCACGGAAGCGGTGTTGTGATCGGTGAGACGACCATAATCGGAGATAATGTTACGCTGTATCAGGGCGTTACGCTGGGTGGTACGGGCAAGGAAACCGGCAAGCGTCATCCCACCATCGGGGACAATGTTATGATCGGTTCGGGAGCCAAGGTTTTAGGTTCATTTACGGTCGGGGAGAATTCGCAGATAGGCGCGGGTTCCGTCGTGCTCACCGAAGTTCCTCCGAACTGTACGGTTGTGGGTGTTCCGGGCCGTATCGTCAGAAGGGACTGCGTCCGCATTCCGCGTGAAACGATGGACCAGGTGCATCTGCCCGACCCTGTTATGATGCGGCTGAACGAGCTTCATGAAGAGAATTCGGCTCTGAAGGAAGAGCTTGCGAAGC
>JAGCZE010000444.1 GCA_017960415.1 Lachnospiraceae bacterium | reverse complement strand
CGCCTTGCCGTTACCCCTGATGTTCATGGTGGTACGGAACCTGATGCATCCGGTAAAACAGAACACCGTCATGACAAGAACGATCATTACGGATACCGCTTTTGCGTTCTTTCTGCTCATAATCTTCCTCCTTATCCACTACGCGAATATGCGGGCTTAAGAAAATTATCGCACAAGATAAGGAAATCTGTCTAAAAAGTGTGATCTGAAGCGGAAGCTCAGTTATCCCTCTCCAAAAAGACACGCAGATGAGGAAGAACGCTCCGGGCTTCCCTGCGGCCCATCTGATAAGCCATCTCGAGCTTCTCCGGATCTTTCTCGGTGCGGCCGAGGCTGACAGGCTCAGGCGGACGGATCACAAAAACTTTCCCTTTGTGCTCCCGTTCTTCTATCTCTTCGATCTGGCGGTTATACATCTCATGGCGCACTGCCATTCCTTCAGCTATCGCAGGGTACTTGAGGAGGGCAAGCTTCATCAGCGACGGTGCTTTTTTCTTCACATATCCGGCAGGCTGAGTCAGCACGATCACGTTATGGCCGTAACCCAGGCTTTCCATGTACTTGAAAGGGATCGAATCCGCGATGCCGCCGTCAAGATACAGACCGTCCCCGATGGCGACCGGTCTTGATGCGACCGGCATTGAAGCCGAGGCCTGCATCCATTTAAGATCGGTCTCACCGCCGTCCGTGCATTTGTGGAAAACGCATTTTCCGGTACTGACGTCCGTGGCGCCGACATAGAATTCCATGGGATCGTTCATGAATGTCTCCCTGTCGAAAGGGTCCAGCTCATCGGGGATCTCGCGGTAGCAGAAATCCGCACCGTAAAGATCGCCGGTCTTTATCAGGGATCTGATGCTGCAGAACCTGGGATCCTTGCAGAAGTTTTTGTTGTATCTGATGGCACGTCCTATCTGACGTGATTTGTAATTGCATCCGAAAACAGCACCCGCGGATATGCCTGCCGCACCATCGAACCTGATTCCATTTTCCATGAGAACGTCAATGACACCGCATGTGAACATGCCGCGCATCGCGCCGCCTTCCAGTATCAGTCCTTTTTTATGCACCACGTCTGTTCCCCGGTCCTGAAGATATTACTCGGAGAAGCAGTACCGGTTCACGGGATCGGCCTTTGACCTGTACAGGGCGGTATCTGCTTTCTTGAATAACTCGGAATAATTATTCTCATAACCGCGGTAAATGGCAATACCTATGCTGACATTTACACGCCTGTCCTTATCAGGCAGGGAAATACGTTCCGAAGCTCCCTTTACTATGCTCTCGGCTATCCTGCCGGCTTCCTCCGGATCGTCGCTGTTCCTGATAAATACGATGAATTCATCGCCTCCGAAGCGTCCGGCTGTCTCACCATTTGTGAACATGTCTCCGAGAAGGGTCCCCATCTGGACGATCACATCATCTCCGACATCATGACCAAAGGTGTCGTTTATCGACTTGAACTGGTCAACGTCCATGAGCATCATGATGCCTTTATACGCATCCTCATTAAAATACGCATTGATGTCCCTGATCACGGCGCCCTTGTTCAAAAGACCTGTCATATAGTCCGTATCCTTCTGGATGTTGAGCTTTCTTGTTAAGACGAATTCCTTGATGCGGATGGAATTGGCGATTATGTTGAGAACGATCCCGACCAGCGTAAATATGACGACGTTGATCATGTCCATCTCCCAGATGTCATGAGGTTTTACCTGATGCATCCAGATAAGGAACACGGCTGATGCCGCACTCAGCTCAAAGGTCATGAAGAACGGCTTGTCGATCATGAACATCGGTGCGATGAGCAGGAATACGATGAATGTCGTGGCGGGGATTTCCGGCTTGTTCTGCGTGATCAGACACGAGAATATGAAAAGCAGGGATATCGACAGGTATATGATCAGCTGGGCTATGAGCGAGTCTTTTTTCAGTATGAAGAACAGACTGCAGGCAAAGATCGAATAGATGAGTGCCAGCATGTAGAAAAACCTGTTCGATTCCAGCAGACTGTTAAAAAGCGAACTTATATAAAGAAAAGCGAATATGACGACCATTACGCAGTGAAGGATGCGCCATACCGAGTAATTCGATACGTATGCATCTTTTTTTACGGCCCGGTATTCTTCTTTCCCGATCCCGCAGTAGAAAACATAATCACGTACGGTGCTAAGTATCCTCATCAATAACCTCTGTGTATATCCCTTTCAGACGTAATAACGGGAATGGATTATACACTACGGAGAGGCTATGTTTAAGACTTTATCAAAAGTATATTTTTTCTTTGATTATTACTGAAATTATTGCTTCCGGCGGATCTATCGCTTCATGTAGTTCCGGTTGCTGCAGCACTCGACCGCGTAATCGAATATCAGCCCGTAAGTGTCGCTGGTATAGTGGATGCCGTCGACCGTCTTATAAGCACTCATGGTGACGTATGTATATGAGTCGATCATCTTGAAATACAGGCTGTCGACACCGGTCTTCATCTTACTGTTGAACTGCTCGATCTCGGCGTTTGTGACGGCATAACCGTATTCGGCTTCCTTCTGCTCGTCTACCGGATTGACCGTCATGATGACAAGCGTGTTGTTTTCGATGAATTCCTGTGGCATTCCGTTATAAAAATCAATGTAGCCGGATATGTTGTAAAGATCGTTTACCCCCAGATTGAAGATTATCGTCTTTCCGCTCTCGCCATACAGCTCCGGAGCGGTCTTCTTCAGCCAGGCCAGACCCTGGCCAACTTCTGCCACGTATCTTATGTCAGTGTCAGTCTTCCCGGCCGTAGCCTCCTTCATTCCGACGAACCTTGAATCGCCGACGAAGATGTAATCCTCATATCTTACCTGTGCATTTGCTGTCTGCCCGGGATCTTTTCCGGTATTATCCGTGTTCTTTGAACAGCCGGACATGCCTAAAAGAACTGCTCCGCACAATATTCCGCACATTATCCGCAGATGAAGTTTGCTCATTTTTTACTATTCCCTTTTGTCATGAGTTTGTTGATCGCCTTCTTTAACGGCTTCTCGAAAACCTCGTGCATCAGCACGGCGACAGCCGCACAGACTGCCCAGCCCAGAAGGATTACGATCAGGTTGTTCCTGATATTAAACCGGACGATCAGAATGTTGCAGACCGTCTCGGAGAACAGCTGCGACAGGAAGAACACATAACTTATGTCGCAGCAGTATCTTATGACCTTTGATTTTGACAATACATTGGAACTGACACCGGAAAATCCGATCAGCATTACGATGAAGAAAGGAAGACAGAATGCACTGTAAAGCATGTAGTTCCTGACCGAGATATCCATGCGTACCGCGGCGGAAATGCCTGCAACCATAAGGATATCCGCAATGATGACCGTGACCCAGTTGCAGATGTATTTCTTTACGAACGGTTTCTCATCGTACTGCGGCTTCATCGATGCCAGAAGAACACCGATAAAGAACTCCAGGATGCGGAAGAACGGATTCGCGTAGTTGGTCGCCGTATTGTAGATGACCTGTATCATCGGCGAATAGAGCAGTATGCCGGCCAGCAGCACGATGATGATGATCTTTGCCTTTGAGGAAATCTGTTTTGCAACCTCCTGCATCAGCGGATAGACCAGATAACACATAAGAAGACATGATATGAACCATGTCATGCCGTTATGTGAATACTCCCCGAGTGAATAGAAATTCGACTGGATCCCGAGGAGCTCGACCGGAGCCAGGGACAGCTCATCACCCAGTGAATAATTGAGCGTGTCGAAGATCCTTGAAGCACAGAAATAGAACAGTACAAATAGAATGTACGTGACATAGTACATCGGGACTATTCCGATGATCCTCTTCCTGAAGAAGTTCTTCAGCTCAGGCAGTTTTATGATGTTTTGGGATGCATTGTTGATAAACAGCGAGAAGCCCGAGATCATAAAGAATGCCGTCATGAATACAGCACCCATCCGCGCGAAATACTGAAGCGGGCCGTAATCCGCATTCAGATGATTGACCGTGTGCAGCATCAGGATGGCAGCCACTGCCATAAGCCTGAATATATCAAGGCCTATATATCTTTTTTTCAGGCTCTGCCACTTGCTGTCAGGATCCATCTCTCCGGTCTCTCATAATAAAACTATAGTTTTGATGTGTTAAATATATCACAGGCTTAAAGTATTGACACACATCCAAGCTTAATTGCCGGTTACAGCTGTCTGTCCGGCATCAAAGCCTGTTATTCAAAACAGATCAGCTGCTTATCCGCATCCACGTATGCTTTTGTCCCAAAAGGAATGATGCAGCGTGGCGTCGAATGCCCGATATTTATATTGCAGAGAACAGGCAAGGCCGAATCGTCAATGATGCTTACCAAAAGCTCTTTATATTCCTCTGAATATTTTTCATCCATCGGTTTGCCAACCAGGACTCCGGATACAACATCAAACAAACCGTAATCTTTCAGGGCTGTCAGCATTTTTCCGTACATCTCAGGAGACGGCTGTTCTTCGCTGGATTCCAGGAGCAGTATCCTGCCTTTCCACTCCTCCAAAGAGGGAAACAGGCTGTATTTACTGCAAAGTCTTACACTATCTTCATACAGGTCATTATTGAAGATGTCATACATGGAATCAATGCAGCCTCCCAGGATCTTTCCGGAAAAAGAGGACGCCCCCTGCAGCAACTCAAACCCGCTATCCTTATGACTGGTCCTTGGAACACCAACCTGACTTGCGTCAAATCCGGATCTTTCCTCATACCATACGCCGCTTGGACGTATTTCCTTTATTGTTCCCGTGGTGATCAGTTCTTCAAAGAATTTTCTACTGTATGGAAGCATCTCATTTTCGAGCTCACATATATCCGACAGAAAACTCTGTCCGTAAAATTTCTTAACTCCCAATTTATGAAGCATGAAGTGATTCATCGTG
>JAGCZE010000443.1 GCA_017960415.1 Lachnospiraceae bacterium | reverse complement strand
TTGCTTTCTGCGCTGCGAACTGCGGCAACAGCTGCCACTTTATCGCCAGATGCGATTGCTTTGATTGCTTTCTTGTTTTCGGTTTTTACATGTATTATTATAATATTAAGCCTGTTGATCGCACTCTGTGATGTGATCAACGTAATTGACGTAATTGACTTAATCAACGTGATTGACGTGATTGACGTAATTGACGTAATCGACGTGATTAGCGTGATTGGCGTGATCGACGGCATTGCTACAGCTTTAGTGCATTCATCATTATCGATCTTTTCAAATAAAAATCCCGGAGGTATCGTAAAATGCAGCAAAAACCCGATGTAACAATCCTCAATGACAACAGTACGATCTGGTCACACTGTTTCAAGACCTTTGAGGCCACAGTCTACACCCCTGTCAACGACAAGGATGACGATATCCTGAATTACGGTTATCTTGCACCTTATCTTCTTGTATTTGCGCCTCAGAGATTTTCTTTTGAGGAAGCGGTTCGTTTCGCCAGGGACAATGGTTTTGAAAGACTTGCTGCGGATTATGCTACAAGTGTAGTATTCATTTATCCGATTTCCGAAAATGGATGGAATGATGCTTCGCGCGATATATTTGCCGAGATATTGTCGAATTCCGCGATCCACCAGTACTACAAGGACGGATATGTAAAGCGGTTTAACAGATTTACGAAACAGATCGATGATTATCGCATCCGCGGCGCGATCTTCCGCACGAACCTGTTCGGATTCGGTGAGTCTGCCGACTATATCGCATTGAACTGCATCAATCATTTCGAAGGCGACGGCCTGTGGGGACGTGCCGATTCCGCTCCGGTCACCGTTATACTTAGCGGGTTGAACGTAGAACCGGTTGTTGAGGCCGATGATATACCTATTATTTCTATTGGCAACAGCGATAAGATAAACGATTACTTTAAGGAGAAGGCGAAATACCTGCTTATTAAGGACACACCCGACTATTACACTGACTTTCACACTTTCTCGCGTAAATTCCGCAGGATGCTCGGGATCCTCGAACTCGATCCGGATCTTGAAGCAGAAGGGCTTATTACAGAACCTGTTATTGAAGAGGTTAAGACTTCTCCCGATAACCATGGAGACGACAAAGGGAGTACGGCTCACCGGATCGGTGCCTTTGCTTTTTATAATAAGGGATTGTTCGATAACGGACCCGCTCCCCTGCTTTTGACCTTCCACGGCGGCGGAGACAGCGCATTCTATATCTCGCATATTTCAGGCTGGGCAAAGATCGCTCATCGCCATGATTTCCTTCTGGTAGCCATCGAGAATCACCTGAACAGCACCGCTACCGAGATGGTTGAGCTGATCGAGAGGCTTAAAGCCCGTTATAAGATCGATCCCACCAGGATCTATTGCAGCGGCTTCTCTATGGGCGGATGCAAGAGTTGGGATATGGTCGGCGAATATCCTTCGGTACTTGCGGCTGCGGCACCTATGGATGCTACATTTGAGATGGGGCTGAATTCTTACGGCGAGCCGTCGGCAAGGCCCCTTAATAAGGATGTTCCGGTTCCTGTATTCTACTCCGGTGGTGAGATCACTCCTCTGCCCGAATTACCGTTCCAGGCACAGAAATGCATTGACAGGATCAGCTACGTGCTTAAGCTTAACAGGACCGGCCGTATTTACGATGTGAAGCTTGAGGATAAAGATAATTGGGATAATAAGATTTGGGGCATTAACGGCGATTATTCATACCGTACTCATGATGATTCACGTGATGCCGTACTCACGATCGAATTGTTCAAATCCGGTGAGAAATGTTACACGGCCCTTTCTTCTGTCAGCGGACAGGGGCACGAGTGCCGCGAGCATACCTGCGAAAACGCCTGGAGATTCATGTCAGGCTTCAGACGTCTGGCGGACGGCAGTATCGAAGGCGGGGATTTTGATAAGGTTAAAGCCGCATTTACTAAGGAGATGTAAGCCGGGATTTATATACTCTCAAATTAATACGATAACCACTATTCGCAGATATTATTGCATTTTCTGCAAATAATCAAAAGAAGGCGCATCTGCGCTTGACAGTTCTTGTGCAGTGCTCCTTATATGGAGGTTCAAATATGAAGATTCCGAAAAATGGCATCACTCCAGACAGTGAAAACAAAGCAATGAACGGATTCCCTCACGGCTTCAAGGGAGACCTGCCCGGACAGCTTTCCGAGCCCAAATATGACCGCATCGGAAAGTGCCAGTTCTGTCACAGCCGTAATTATCCCGAATGTATGAAAAACTGCAAGGACTTCCTTAAGCCTAGTCCTACAATCGGGAAGAAGTGAGGTTAACTGCCGGAACTGTCTGAGTGCCCGAGCTTACCACTCAAATTAGGGGGGCTGAAGTTCAGCCCCTTGATCTTTTTCCATAATGTGATAAAATCTCCAACAGTGTTTTTTCGTAATCCCCTTCGATAAGAACGACCTGCTCTCCTGCACTCCCGAACCCTTCTATGACCTTTCGGTTTCCAGCCTTTATCCAATCCGCAGTACAGTATGAATCATCGAGTCTTTTCTCGATATCCGATCCATGGTCTTTTATGTCATCAAAGTGGGTATCTATATATGCTTCGGTCATTGCAAGGCATATAAACCTGATTTCCGACAGGTAACCGGCCTCAAAGTCCTTACGCCAATCACAGGGGATATAGCAGCCTTCCACGATCAGATTCTGCCGGTTCTCTATGGCGGTCTTTATCATTTCGCGAACGATAGGCCATAGATATCCTGTAAGTTCGTCGTCATCCTCAGGGGTTAGAACTGTATTTCCGCTTCTGATCAGGCCCATTTTCAGATGGTCTATCGATAAATACGGATACTTGTATTTTTCAAGCATTTTCTGTGCCAGAACTGTTTTTCCGACATGAGATGCACCGGTTATTATGATTATCATAGTTTCTCCCGTTAATTTTTTATCCGA
>JAGCZE010000442.1 GCA_017960415.1 Lachnospiraceae bacterium | reverse complement strand
TTCTGGCATTCCTCCGAAGGTATCCGGCAGCGTATTCCCGCCTCTTCAAGCTTCATCTGCAGAAATCCCGTTTTAATGGTTCCGTCGGTTCCCAAGAGGCCGACGCTCTCACATCCCATATTTTTCAGATACTGCCTGGTCAGCTCGACTCCGTCGATAATCGGGATCCGTATGCTTCTTGCGAGCTCATCCATGAAAAAATGTGCCGTCACACAGGGGATCGCAACCGCATCCGACCCCTGATCCGCCAACCTGTTTCCGATGCTGACAAGTGCCGGAACCGGGTTCTCATCCGACTCCCGGAGCATATACTTCGTCCTGTCGGGAATGCTGGGATAATGTGCCACATTTATTGAAATATGCTCCTGATCTGTTTCGGCTTCCGTCATATTTATGATCTTCTTGATGAAGACCACTGTTGCCATCGGTCCGAGCCCACCGATAATACCTAATGTCGTCATTGATAAATCTCCGTTGAATTGTCGCTGTGCCACAGTACATCCGGGAAACGTTCGTGGTCGTAAATATGTGAATTGGCGTGCTTGTTCGAATAAGCCTGGATCCTTTCATCATCCACATACATAAAATCACCGCCCGCATGTCTTGGTGTTGTATCAAAATGTACCCATCCCTCGCCGATGTCGACCAGATTCCAGTAATGGAGCCATCTTAAGGGAATCGTATCGATTATCATATTCTTGATACCCGCATTTTCGAGCAATGCTCTTGCAGACATCGTATAGATATAACAATCGCCCGTATGTTTGGTAAAACCGATATAAGCCGCATTGAGCCAGTCTTCCTTCTCATCCTGCTCTGAGTAGGAATAGGTGCCTCTGATCCAGTAATAGATCGCATGCAGAATCTCCAAAGGTTCCATGTCGGGAGTCAGGATCGAGTCCAGGATCTCCTTGGCCAGTTCGTTGACGGTCTCCACATCTACCTTGGATTTTGATATCTTTACGGTTATCTCATGCTTTGTTTCGTTTCCGGCCCTGTCGGTTGCGGAATAGGTAACCTTGTATTCTCCCTCTTTCTTAATATCGACGCTCTCTGCATCGATATTCAGCTTGATATCCTCATCGCAGTTATCCGAAACCTTGATTCCGTCGCGATAACTGATCGGGCAGTTTAAGAAACTGTTGATATCATGTGTTCCGAGTATCACCGGAGCCTCACGGTCGGCGATCAGAGTCAGGAGTGCTGTTTTTTCGGTCACATTGCCGCCCTCATCGGTGGCACAAATGATGATCTGTCTCGAGCCCTCTTTGGTGGGTTCCGGATCGTTCTTGCAGCTTAATGTAACCTGCGAAAGGTCGCTCACGCTTACAACAAAATCTTCAACCTTCAAGGCTTCCTTTGCGGTGATAAACCTTGAAACATCCTGTGTTTCAAGAACAGGAGGAACTGTGTCCCGAACGCGCAGGATCGAACTGAAATGATCGTCATTCAAGGCAAAATCAATATTGTAATCGCCGACTTTCCCGAGCATCTCCGCTGTAATAGGCGTATTCTGGCAGATCCCGCCGGCCTTGTCACCGTTTCCGTCATAGATCAGATCATTAGTATACGCAGCCGAAGCCTTAACCTCGTCGAGTATAAAAGCATCCGAAGCCGGTGCATTACTGCCTATTTCGACCGTAACATCACGGCGTGTCGGAATGATCAGAAGCTCCGATCCTATTTCCGATCTGTTACCGTAGGCATCGGTCAGAGCTACTGTGACCGTCTGTCTGCCAAGCACGTTGTAATCGGGCTTTTGTGTCCATTCGGTGACAACCGCCGCAACGTCCTTAACATTGGCAACACACTGGTCCGGCTCTACCGTTTCTCCGTAATTTACGGAATTAAAGATCGGATCGGCTGTGGGAGGCGTAGTATCGGCCACATTTATGATGCAGCTGTATTTGAATACACCCGCACGTACCATGACCGGATAAGTGCCCGGAACGGATGCGTTGATATTGTTCTCCGTTCCGTCGAGGAATTTGATCTCCTTTGTTGTTTCCTTCCGGAAAACCTCGGGATTGACCTGTCCCGAACCTGCTTCAACCGTGACATTGTAATAGAGAGCATGGTCATATGCGACCTGGGCCTTCCAGATCGACACAAGCGCAATGATCACAACCAGTGCGGAAATACCGATGCCGATGACCCTCGGTTTTAATAAATCCTTTGTATTCATTTATGTTGATTCTCCAAGATCAAAACTGCTCCGCAAATAGCTCCTGCAAACCGGTATCCTATACTGTCAGCGAATAATGCTCACACAGCATGGTCACGGTCATTACGATCATCAGATAATCGATCTCGTAAGCTCCCATGAGCTTGAAACCGTCAACCGCATAATCCGCCTTCATCTGCTTAACCTTATCAAGATTAAACAGTCCGTATTTGTTGATAATATCATCCTGAAGGAAGTCCTGTGACTGTTTGGTCTTGACCAGTGCCGACATTCCGGGGGCCTGGAACGGGAATTTCCTGCGCTTTAAGATCTTGTCGGGAACTATTCCGACTCCGGCCTTTTTCAGGATATATTTCTCATTGGTTCCGTCAATCTTGTATTTATCGGGAAGAGTCCTGACAAATTCGATGATCTCACGGTCAAGGAACGGATGTCTTCCTTCGACTGAGTGCGAGAAGAACATCCTGTCTCCGTGCTCTCCGAGCAGATGGTCTCCAAGCCTTAATTTGCAGTCAATGTAGGAACGTCTCTTCTGATTGCTGAGTCCCCTGACTTTTGAGGTATCGATGGGACTCGTCTTTAATACATCCGATGCCTCGATCTGCTCCCAGATCTCGGGACGGAATATCTGCTTATGGATCTTCTGTATCTCGGGATGGATCCTTTCGAACCTGAACAGCGGATCGCCCCAGAGCATTTCGTTGCTCCTTCTCTCTTCTTCGGACATTGAACCGGTCTGCATGCTCCTGAAAGCATCCAGCATATACCCGGCATATCCGCAGAACAGCTCATCGGAGCCCTGTCCGGTCAGTACCGCCTTGACTCCGTGGTCGTGTACGAGTTCCGAAAGCATGTAGGCCGCTACATCATAGCTTTCCTTAACTCCCGATTCGCAGTGGTAGATAACATTCGAAAGCCTGTTCCAGATCTCTTCCTCGGCAACCCTTACGCAGTAGTGCTGCGAGGAAACGCGCTCCTGAACGAGCTTTTGGAATTCTTTTTCATTTAAGTCCCCGTCACCTATCTCGGCCGAGAACGAGAAATATCTGTCCTTCAGGAATTTGCCGATAAAGCAGGCAACCACCGAGCTGTCTAGGCCGCCCGATACATAGAAGCCTACCGGAACTTCGGCAAATAAGCGTCTTGTGATGGCTTTTTTCAACAGTTCGCGAAGCTTTTCGACATAATACTCTTCGCCCAGGTCCTCTTCTTCGGGACTGTAGACGAGATCCCAGTATTCCTCGTTTTTGACACCGTCACGTGTGACGATGAGCCTGTGTCCGGGGGCAAGAGAGGAAATACCCTTAAAAAACGTGATGGGTGAAACAATGCCCGGATAATTCATCAGCTGCTCAACCGCGTCGAGATTCAGCTTTCTTTCAACTCCGGGATACTCAAGGATTGCCTTGATCTCGGAAGCGAAAATAAATGTATCGCCGAGCCTTGTGTAGAACAGCGGGCATATTCCCATATGATCCCTGTAGAGGACCAGAGTCTGTCTGCCGCTGTCATATACAGCTATCGCAAACTGGCCGTTCAGCCTGTTGACGAAGTCAGCGCCTTCTTCCTCATACAGATGCACGATCACCTCAACGTCGGTCTTTGTACGCATCTTGTGACCTTTGGCCTCAAGCTCGTCGCGCAGTTCGGTATAGTTGAAGATCTCGCCGTTGCACATCATCATGATGCTTTCGTCTTCGTTCATAATGGGCTGCATACCGCCCGACAGATCGAGAAAGCTCAGTCTGTCAAACGCAAATCCGACATTATCCTTCAAAACGATCTTATCACCGTCGGGTCCCCTGTGTTTGATCGCAGTGAGCATCTTTCTTAAGATTCCTTCATCCGGCTTCTGTCTGTCCGAATGATCAAAAGTTCCGCAAATTCCGCACATTTTTCTTATCCTTATCTTTATTGAACAATAAAACCTTGTCAGTCAAAACTCTGCTTTTACCGGCCCGGCAGCCTTCTTCCTTTTAAGGAGGTTTTTTACAGACCATACAGTACTTTCTGTCTTGCTATCTCATCATTGTAATCGGCAATGTTGTCATCCCAGATTTTATCAAGCCCGCTCTCTCCGCGCCTGTCGGGAACACTGTAATCATCTGCAAGTATCTTCCCGATAAAATGCGAGCATTTCTCCGCACCCGACAGATTCATGTGCAATCCTCCGTCATAGGTGTCCTGATTGTAATCAAGTCCGATCTCATCGATGTATTCAAGGAAATTAATATATCTGAGGCCGCGCTCGTTTGCAAATTCCTCAACCTGCTCCTCCCACTCCTCATACCAGTAGGGATATAGACTCGGAGCCTTGATAAGAAGCAGCTGTATTCCTTCTTTTTCACACAGGTCGGCCATCATGTACAGATATTTCCAGGCATTCTGTCCGAAATTGTAATCGCCGAGAGGCCTTCCTTTCGGGATATTCCCGGCAGGCTTTACATCTATTCGCATATAGTAGCCGTTGTGCGATACCTGTTTGGTCTTGAACATGTATTCAATATCTGACGCCCCAAGCTCCTTCCATCTCGTATGGTAGCGCAGTATCGGAAATACATATTCTATAAAGTGCTCATTTTCGAGCATCGAAGCATTGATACAGTCAATCTTGCTCTTCGACCAGCGCATGCCTTCTATCGACATGCGGTTGTATGCCTCGTTCTGCGAGATATCAAACTGGAGTGACTGTATGTTAAATACTACAACATCAGGTTTCTCATATCTCAATGTATCTTCCAGCAGATAATAAGACTGCCAGATATACTGCTCGGCGCTTCCCCTGATATAACTGTTTATGCCGTATTCCTGCCACAGCGCCATTGCTTCAAAACCGTTTAGGTTTGTCAATGGATACGCTTGCAAAGGATTTGTCATTGGGCTGCTCTGGCTTTGTGTTTGCACT
>JAGCZE010000441.1 GCA_017960415.1 Lachnospiraceae bacterium | reverse complement strand
ATACCCACGGCCTGTGACTTCAGATCCTCGCCTGTTTTGGTAATGGTAACCACAAGATTACGCTCGTCCTTCTCGGATCGTTCACGTGTGATATATCCTTTGCTCTCGAGTTTTTTCAGGACCGGGGTGAGAGTCCCCGAGTCAAGATACAGCTTTTCGCCGAGTTCCTTTACATTGAGAGACTTGTATTCCCACAGTACCATCATAGTGATGTACTGGGTATAGGTCAGGTCAAGCTTGTCCAGATGAGGTTTGTAGTGCCTTACAACTTCTTTTGCACAGGCATACAGCGGAAAACAGAGCTGATTGCCAAGCTTGAGAGAATCATAATTCTCTTTCATTGCCGAATGACCTCCGGTTGAAATGTTGTAAAAAATATGATATTACCTGCCGAAATGTCCGGTGATGCGGATATTGGTCCTATCACAGCAGAGCCGCTACCTTGGCGTCAATATCTTCAGGCTTGTCCGTAGGCGCAAATCTTTCAACGACATTGCCCCGGCGGTCTACGAGGAATTTTGTGAAGTTCCACTTGATCTTATTGCCGAACAGGCCTTTCTGCTGTGATTTCAAATATGTATAGAGCGGGGCCTCTTCGTCACCGTTGACGTTGATCTTCGCGAAACGGCGGAACTGTGTATTGTACTTGAGTGTGCAGAAGCTGTGGATCTCTTCGTCGGATCCGGGAGCCTGGCCGGCGAACTGATTGCAGGGGAAATCAAGTATTTCGAATCCCTTGTCGCGATATTTCTCGTACAGCGCCTCAAGTCCTTCATACTGGGGTGTAAATCCGCAGCCTGTTGCTGTGTTCACGATCAGGAGCACCTTGTTCTCGTACTCCGATAAGCTGACATCGTTACCTTTGTTGTCTTTTACCGTAATGTTATAAATTTCTGCCATGATCTTTTTCCTCCTTCTTTGATCTGAAATACGGATCACATATTATTATGGATCGCTGTAGTTACTTCAGCCCTTAGCAGAGCAAGTAATTTCATAAGCTGCGGATATTTGATTTCACACAACTTATTTTTGACAATTTGATTGTACACAATTAAATTTGATTTGTCAACAGGAAAATTATAAAGAAATTATAAATTCGACAGAGGGTTATAAATTATGCGTTGGGATATGATATAATTAAACAACATGATAATACTGTGGTCGTAAACGGTTTTATCGCTGGTTTAAAAGCCTGAATTTATTATTCGGAGGTGTGTTGATATGTACGTAGCAAAAGAAGACAGATATGAAAAGATGACCTATAACCGCTGTGGGAACAGCGGACTGATGCTTCCGGCGGTTTCGCTGGGACTGTGGCATAATTTCGGTGATACCGGAGTGTACTCCAATATGGAGCAGATGTGTTTTACGGCATTTGACAACGGGATCACTCATTTTGATCTGGCAAATAATTACGGGCCTGCCCCGGGCAGTGCCGAGATCAATTTCGGAAGGATCCTGAAGGAACATTTCGGGCCTTACCGCGATGAGATGATCATTTCGACAAAGGCCGGATATGAGATGTGGAAAGGCCCTTACGGCGATCACGGAAGCAGGAAATACCTGCTGGCAAGTCTTGACAGGTCCCTCGAGAGAATGGGGCTGGACTATGTGGATATTTTCTACCATCACAGACCCGATCCCGACACTCCTCTCGAAGAGACCATGGGTGCGCTTGCCCGGGCTGTGAGCAGCGGGAAA
Organism: Lachnospiraceae bacterium; assembly: GCA_017960415.1. The sequence goes on along the minus strand of JAGCZE010000441.1, from coordinate 1,655 downwards.
GCGCTGTACATCGGACTGTCCAATTACGATGGTCCGACCCTTGAAAAGGCTACTGCGATACTGAACGATCTGAAGGTTCCCTTCATTATCAATCAGAACCGTTACAATATGATGGATAGAACTATTGAGAATAATGGTCTTAAGGAAACCTCCCACAGGCTGGGTAAAGGCATTATCTGCTTCTCGCCCCTTGCACAGGGTATGCTCACTGACCGCTATCTGAACGGGATCCCCGAGGACAGCCGTGTGAAGACTGACGGGAGATTCCTGAAGGAATCCCAGATCACCGATGAAAAGCTTTCGAAGATAAGAAAACTCAACGAACTTGCGGCACGAAGAGGACAGACCCTTGCTGAGATGGCACTTGCATGGATACTTAAGGATGGCATCGTGACCTCCGTACTGATTGGTGCTTCCCGGCCGTCGCAGATAATCGATAATATCAAGGCAGCAGGCAATACAAGCTTTACGGACGCTGAACTGGCCGAGATCGACGAGCTTACCAGATAGATATTATAAAGATATAACTGTTCGGTCCACTCATTTGCAAATATTATACAAGGAAATCTATTTTGCTTAAGAGGGGCTGAACAGTTACTAAAAAAAAATCATATACAAACTATATCTTCCTATGGTAAAATAATTGTGTATCACCTCACATCTTTTTGAGAGGAGGTAATTGGGGCAAATGGGAAAGAAACATACTCCGGTCAGTTTCATTATTGTGCTGACCCTTATTTCGGTTTTATTCTTTATTCTGCTTGAATTTTCCAAGAACACGGTCGTCGGGTGGATTTTGACGGCCGCTGTCATCACAGCATTTATTATTTTTCATCATAAGGCAGCCGATCCGGCTTTTTCGGGCCGTCTAAATCCCAAAACCGCAAAAATGCTCTGTTGGGTTGCTTTTATTGCCCTGCTGGCAGGCATTTATTTCCTGACGGCTCCTCCGGTCCGGAGAGTTCCGGCGGTTGAGGGCTTCGGAGTTGAAAAGACCGGAGTTATAAAGGTTGCACAGGGTGAGTTGACGGGTGTTTATAACAAAGCACACACGGTTGAAATCTACGCGGGGATCCCTTACGCACAGCCTCCTGTGGGAGAACTGCGCTGGAAGGAACCGTTAGAGCCGCTGCCGTATGATGGAATACTCGCCTGTGATACCTACGGCCCGATGGCCATGCAGAGTGTCAATTCGCCGCTGTACGGCTCTCTCTACCAGATCTTGGGATTTCATAAATACAATTTCAGTTTATTTGACAACTATAAAGAAGCCCGCAGTGAGGACTGCCTGTATCTGAATGTTTACCGTCCCGCGGATTATGCCGGTGAACCGCTTCCTGTTGTTTTCTACATACACGGAGGTTCATTGACCACCGGACAGTCATATTATACGGAGTACAGAGGTGACAATTTCGCCGAAAAGGGAGTGATCTTTGTCAACTTCGCCTACCGGCTCGGAATCTTCGGATATATGGCCAACCGGGAGCTTGCGGCGGAATCGCCCAACGGAACTACAGGCGACTACGGACTGCTTGACCAGATAGCGGCGCTGCGCTGGGTTCATGAGAATATTGCCGCATTTGGCGGAGATCCGGACAATATTACGATCGCCGGAGAATCAGCAGGTTCCTCCAGTGTCAATGCCCTGTGCGTTT
>JAGCZE010000440.1 GCA_017960415.1 Lachnospiraceae bacterium | reverse complement strand
TGCAGAATACTGGTAATCGATCCACATTACCCATGCGAACACCCAAAATATGATGGATGCAGGCACTCCTACCTTGAAATTCTGCTTAAACCCCTTAAAAAACTCCTTGGTAACGTAACTCCTGTTTCTTCTCGTAACCTTGACCGTCGCATAATAAAGTCCGCAGCTGGCCGGCCCTATCGTAATGAGAGGGAGCGAGCATATGGTCCAGAGCAGCGAAAGCCATATCGTATCCACTATTTTGTTGATAGTTGTAAAAAATGCATTTTCCGGGTTAAAAAACTTTGCCATTTCCTGTTGTTTCCCTTACTTTCCTTTGATAAATTTCTTAAATATCGAACCGGACTTTTTATCGTCTTCGCTATCGTTTTCGGCGTCGTTTGAATCGTCCTCTTTTGTCGTATTCTTATCTTTTTTTCTGTTTTTATCTTTTTCAGCTGCAGAGCTGTCAGGTCCGTCTGAAACATCGACAGGACCGATCATCACTTCAAGCGCATCCTCGTTGACACCCTGCGTTTCATCGACTGCCTCTTCATTGTCGGAACCGGCTCCGGTATCGGGGCTGATCGCACCAAGCTCTGCCTTGCTTCCCAGTCTTACGACTTCCGTTTCGTCTTCATACTCAAGGTTCTCGTAATAAGCGGTATCCAGCTGCATTCCCCTGCGGTACAGCTTGAATTCTACGATCTCCTTCACGATCATGTAAATACATGCCATGAGCGGAACGGCCAGCAACATGCCGAAAACTCCCCACAGACCGCCGAAGAAGACGCAGGCAAACAGTACCCAGATCGGTGAAAGGCCAATGGTATCGCCGACGATCTTCGGTGTGAGCACATTCGCGTCAAGCTGCTGCAGAACTATTACCATGATAATGAAATACAGACACTGCAGAGGATTGACGAACAATATGAGCAGTGCGCTCGGAGCCGCACCTATGATGGGCCCGAAGAACGGGATAACATTCGTGACACCGATGATAACACTGATCAGCGCGGCATACGGGAATTTGAACAAAAGCATACACAAAAAGCTGATCATGCCCACAATGATCGAATCGACTATCTTGCCTGTGAATGAAGTCGTAAATTTCACATGGCACTGACGGCTGATCCTGACCAGAACATTGGCGTGCTTGCGCTTCATGACCGAATATATCACCTTTTTGGTAATACCCGCGAGCTTTTCCTTATAGCCGAGAATATATATCGAGAAGATCAGGCCGATAAAGGTATTGTATAGAACTCCGAATACATTCTTCACACCAGAGAGTACAGGCTTCATGATATCGGTCACGGTTCCGATGTTGAGACGCTCATTGATAAATTCCTCAACACGTTCGCCCATCTTTATGATACTGTTATCTATCATGGCTCCGACCCTGGTATTTCTCATCTCGAGGCCAAGATACCAATCCTGAAGTTTCCTGTACTGTTCCGGAAGATCGCTCACAAGCCCTGTTACGGTGGCTGTCAGCTCCGGGATAAGCATATACATCAGGAATCCGATGAAAAGAAGAACGATGATCAGCGCGATTATGATCGAAATAACCCTGGCAACCTTGTTGGCCCTGGTAATGTTCCTGGCCCGCTTATACAGGAGATTCCTGATCTTGTCCTCAAAAAACTTCATGAGAGGGTTTATCAGATAGGCAAACACGGCTCCGTAGATGGCAGGTGCCGCTGCTGTTTTGACCTTCATGAGCAGATTTTTAAATTTGTCCTGCTGTACGAACATGAAAACCAGCAATACTGCTGCCGCAAGTACCAGAAATGCCGTCACTCCGTAACTGGCATATTTCTTCCATGCACCGCCTCTGCGCCGGTCCTTCTTGATCTCGCCGTCTCGTTGTTCCTCTTTAAATTCCTCTGCCATTTTGTTCCCCTCACATCCCCGGTTTCATTTGACCGATCATCCGTTGATGCGCATGTCGGTCTTATTCTCTGAATACGATCTCGCCCGTCTTGTCATCCATACTGTCGATGATCGCAAGCGACTTCAGATCCAGCCCCATCTCGCGGATCGTCTTGCCACCGGTCTGGAAGCCCTTTTCGATCACAATGCCGATACCCTCCACCGAAGCTCCTGCACTCCTGACCAGATCAATCAGTCCCAGAAGCGCGCAGCCGTTGGCAAGGAAATCGTCTATAATGAGGATCCTGTCATCGGGCTTGATATATTTCTTGGAAACTATAACATCATAAACCTTCTTGTGTGTGAAGGATTCGATCTTTGTTGTGTAGGATTCGCCGTCCAGATTGATACTCTGGGCTTTTTTCGCAAATACCACGGGAACATTTTCGAACTGGGCTGCCGCCGCACATGCTACCGCGATACCCGAAGCTTCTATTGTGAGGATCTTGGTGATATTCTTATGTTCAAACAGTCTCTTGAATTCACGTCCTATCTCATTCATCAGCGAAACATCTATCTGATGGTTCAAAAATGAGTCGACCTTAAGCACATTGCCTGCTTTTACCGTTCCATCCTTAATAATTCGATCTTTCAGCAGTTGCATAGATATAAGCTCCTTTTCTATTCTTATCGAAATGATTCTTTATCCGGACGAATCCCAATGGGCAAAATATACCCGAATAAGTGCAAAACAGCGGCATTCGTTCCTTTTTATCCCATACATGGATAATTGTAGCATATAACTGATAAAAACGGTAGTACATTTTTACGCAATATTCCGAAAACTCACCGAAAGCCGGCTTTTGTGAGCTTTTCATCGGTATGGCTTTGAATAGTAACTTTTTTCTGTACAAAAAATTTTTTTTATGGTAAAATCTTTTAAAACCAAATAAAGGAGAGATTACGCTATGGAACAAAAATTCGAAAATGCATTCATTTTTGATCACCCGCTGATCCAGCACAAAACATCTCTTTTAAGAGACAAAAATACGTCCACCAAAGACTTCAGGGAACTGGTTTCCGAGATCTCGATGCTCATGGCTTACGAGGTTACAAGAGATTTTGAGCTTGAAGACATCGAAGTCGAAACCCCCATCTGTAAATGTATGACCAAGGTTCTCTCTCACAAGAGAAAGATCACTCTCGTTCCTGTATTAAGAGCAGGTCTAGGCATGGTAGACGGAATGCTCAAGATCCTTCCCCAGGTTCGCGTCGGACATATCGGACTCTACCGTGACCATGACACTCATCAGCCTATAGAGTATTATTGCAAGCTTCCCGAGGATGTTGCCGAAAGCGAAGTGATCCTTCTTGATCCGATGCTTGCTACCGGCGGTTCCGCCATTGCCGCAACCCAGTTCATCAAGAAGCGCGGCTGCAAGAACATCCGTTGGGTCAGCATGATCGCTGCTCCCGAAGGTATCGAAGCATTTCATAAAGTTTATCCCGAAATTCCGGTATGGTGTGCGGTTGTTGATGAGAAGCTGAACGAGAATGCTTATATCGTTCCCGGACTCGGCGACTGCGGAGACCGTCTGTACGGAACAAAATAATGTTTTGATTAGTTCAATGAGGTTATTTGAATGGATCTAGATTCACTGAAAAATATAGCACATGCGATTGCTGTGCAGTTCGGCTCCAACTGCGAAGTCCTTATCCACGACTTAAGCGTTGCGAAGCTTTCGTCTTCCATTGTCTATATCGAAAACGGTCACGTAAGCAACCGCAAGATCGGTGACGGGCCTTCCCATGTCGTGCTCGAGGCTCTCAATTCGGATATGACTACGCTGCAGGACCGTCTCGGATACCACACCCGTACCAAGGACGGCCGCACTCTGAAGTCGAGCACCATTTATATCAAAGACGATGAAGGTAAGGTAAGATATATCCTTTCGATCAATTTTGACATTACCGGACTTGTTATGGCTGCAGGTTCGATCAATGCCCTGACCGAAACCGCCGAGAACGGTGAAGACGCCCAGAAGATCACGAATGATGTTAACGAATTGCTTGACGATCTGATCGAACGGTCCGTAAAGCCCTTCGGCAAGCCTGTCGCTTACATGACGAAGGAAGAGAAGACCCAGGCCATCCGCTTCCTAAATGATTCCGGTGCCTTCCTGATCACGAAATCCGGCGACAAAGTGTCAAAATATTTCGGTATTTCAAAGTATACGCTGTACAGCTACATCGATGTAAATAAAAAGAGCTGACGGCTTTTGTCCACCGGGAGGGCTGTTTTGGTCTAACCGGTGTGGCTGTTTGGGTTCGACCGGAATGTTTTTCAAAAAAATGACGGGCTGTCGGACAAAAAAATTAAAGTCCTGAAAACAGATTCAAAAACAATATGCACAAGCGGCTGAAATTCTTATTCG
>JAGCZE010000439.1 GCA_017960415.1 Lachnospiraceae bacterium | reverse complement strand
ATACCACCCTGTCGCCGATCTTGATCTGACCGGTGGTAGGTGTCTCGAGGCCCGCGATCATTCGCAGGATAGTGGTCTTGCCGCAGCCGGAAGGGCCGAGCAGCGTGATAAAGGAATTGTCAGCTATATCAAGATTCAGGTTGTCAACGCCGAAAAACTTTCCCCAGCGTTTTGTTATATTTCTCAATGTGATCTCAGGCATCAGTTACTTCCTCCTATACCGCTGTCAAGGCTCGCTCCGGTGAGCTTGTTGACCAATGTGTTGAACAATAATATCGTTACGATCAGGATCAGGTTGATCGCGCTCGAGAACGCGTACAGACCCATCTCGTCAAAATAATCCAGTGTTGTTGATAATATGAAGCCCTGTGTACACAGGAGCAGGAACAGTGACAGCTCCCTCAGGCAGGTCATGAACGGCAGTGTATAACCGCTGATGATCGAGGATTTCTGTATCGGGATAATGATATTGAGCATCCTCTTGTGCCAGGGGATATCCTGTATTATCGCTGCCTCCTCGATCTCTCCCGAAAGCTGCAGCATCGAATTCAGTGAGCTTCGGGACGCAAACGGGATGTATTTTACAACACCCGCGATCACGAGCAGAGTGTAGGTATTGAACAGGTTCACATGTTCATTTGAGAACAGGATGAAGAATGCAGCGCCTACAGCTATCGAAGGCATAAGATAAGGCAGGAATGCCATGTTGTTTACATAATTCGCCCATTTTGACCTGCGGTTCTTTGATACCGCATAACCTATCAGGGTTCCGATGGTTCCGGCAATGAAAGCACATATGAAGGCTAGCTTCAAAGTACCCCAGAACGCATTCCAGATAGTAGGATTATACAGGATTCCGAACTGCCCGTACAGACCGTTCTCCGAAACATTCTCGCTGGTCATCCACCACTTCGTGGTCAGATTTGCCAGATCGCCGGTGTACAGGAAGCTGTAATCGCCGGGGTTCGGCAGGAAGGTCTCGAGTGCGAACAGAAGGATCGGCCAGATACTGGTAAAGAACGTGATCAGTATGAAAATAATGCCTATCACGTGCTTTCCGGCGCTTCCCAGGTTGATCTTCGTCAGCTGTCCGGATTTACCCGTAACCGTCGTATAATTCTTCCGGCTCTTTAAGCTCATCTGGTTGAGTCCCAGGATCAGCACGCCGAATACCATCATTATGATCGCAAGGATACTTGCCTCGCCCGTATATTTCGAGTTCAGCGAGATATACTTGGTCGACAGGGTCGTAAGTCCCAGATAATGAGGTACGGGATAGCTTCCCATCGCGCTTCCGAATACCAGAAGGATCGTGGACAGGATCGCCGGTTTTATCATCGGCAGGGTTACCCTTGACATGATCTTCCAGCGGGGCGTATCAAGGATGGTTGCAGCCTCTTCGAGGTTCGCGTCCATATTCTTGAAGATACCGCCGATCAGTATATACGCGAAAGGCGCATAATGCAGGCCCAGCACCAGAGCACTGGGGAACAGGCCTATACACCACCATTTCGGGAGCGTAATACCCCACAGCGATGCCAGGAGTCCGTCGGATGTACCGGTTACGGCGTTGGAGTTGAACATATTCTGCCAAACTACCGCCAGTGTCCACTGGGGCATGATGTAGGGGAATATGAAGATCGAACTTAAGTATTTCTTGTATCTCATGTTCGTCCTGGTTACGAGGAATGCAAATATCCCGCCGAAGAGGATCGAGATGATACAGGTAAATACCGCAAGCAGCACCGTATTGAGCAGGGGCTTCCACAGATTCGAAGCCGCAAGCCTGCTGGTGAACAGGTCAATATAGTTCGCCAGGCTGTAACCGCTTGTTTTTCCGGTCAGGTGCTGGTCGATGGTACCCGGATGTATTTCAAAGGTATCCTTTACGATCGCCACTATCGGAGCGATGGTGCTGAAAGTCAGCACCACTCCGAATAGTAATAGTATTATGTTTTGAGGTTTTGAAAAATATGTTTTGATCTTATTTTTAGTCATATTCTCACTCACTGTACTTTGTCAGCATTTCAATCCAGCTTCCTACGGTAAATGCTACGCTTGAGCAGTATTCGGGGTCCTCAAGAACGAGCTTGCCGGTATTTACCCACCAGTCATAGCCTCTGTCGTTCTTCGCATCGTATACTACATTGCCGTTCTCGTCGCAGCCGCCCTTGCTGTGATTGTAAACAGCCTCTGTCTCTGCAGCTACATTGGGATTGGATGAATATCCGCCCATGTCCTTGCCCCATGCCGAGAAGCCTTCCTGAGTACAGGTCATGTATGCGATGAATGCGCATGCGGTCCAGGGAAGAGGGCTGTTCTTGGTTACAAACAGATAATGATCGTATCCATAACCGCCGATACCTACATAATTGTCCTGATATGCTGCTACTGTGATGTTATTTACCGAAACATCAGCTGATTCCTCAACTGAACGAAGCTTTGAATAAACCAGAAGACCCGACTGATCGGTTGCGGACTTGCTTACCAGAGTGTTGCAGATAGGGCCGTCATCGGTCTGTGCGTTGTAGCTCTCAACCCAGAGCTTGACCCATGCCAATGCGTATTTGCCGTTTGCACCGAGGCCAAGATCCTTTGCGTCAGCGTCAAGACCGTTGATGATCGGATCAAAATATGACTTCTTGCTGCTGTCAAGCTGATCATACGCATCCTTAAGATATCCGGCATACTTATCCTGGGTGAGCATGTACAGGAAGTTCTTTCCTACAAGCTCGGAATCGATGTCCATGTACAGCGAATGATTGCCGTCATAAACGAAATCCCAGCAGTTCGTGAATTTCGCGCTGCCTGTGTTGTTGAACTCAAATACTTTGTTAAGTGTCTGAAGGGGAAGATATCCCTTGTAAGCGTCAGCAGTTGTCTTGTTGGCTTCTGCCCACTCCTTGGGGATAAAAGTACGGAGAATGTTGGTATCTACCATCTTGGACTGGATCTGGTTGCCGTCCTGGATCAGAGTCATCGCAAATGTACCGGTGCTCTTCAACGAATCTGCTGTCAGCTGTTCGAAGATCTTGTTGTTCTTGGGCTGCTGCCACTCAAATTCCATCGTATAGCTTGAATCGATGGTCTGAAGGTATTCAATGAACTTCGGTAATGCCGACTTACCGCGGCTGGAGTTACCTACGCCGTAGAAGGTCTTGCCCTTTGACTCTTCAATAGCCTTCTTTGCAAGTTCCTCAAGGCTCATGCCTTCTGCTTCCTGAATGATCTTGTCAATTCCGGTCAGCTCTTCCTGCTTTCCTCCGGCATTGCCCGAGTTGCCGCTTTCGCTCTTTGTACATCCGGCAAGTGCGCCGATGCACATTGCACATACAAGTAATAATGCAATAATCTTTTTCATGTTTCTCCTCCTGTATTCTTACCGTCATTTTGACGGTGTTTTGTGATTACAGGAGGATTATAGTTGCAAATTTATACAAAGTGAACTGGTTAAAACTGACATTTCTTTGTTAATTCTGACATATTTTAAGATTTCTGATACTGTGACGGCGCAAACCCCGTCAGTTTTTTAAATGTAGTCGAAAAATATGTAATATCCAGGTATCCCACCTGCTCCGCCACCTCATACACCTTGTTCTGCACGTCATCGAGCAGCTTCGCAGCCATCCTGATACGGTAGCGGGTCAGGTATGCATTTATGCTGTATTCGGTCTCGGATTTAAACAGGCGGCTTAAGTATCCTTCGCTGAGGGCAAGGGCATCGGCGATCTGTCCGATGCTGATGCCGGGCTCCATATAGTGCTGTTCAATGTATTCTACGGCATTTCTGATATATTTGTTCTCGATCTCAGCCGGGCTGACCAGCGGTATCAGCTCTTCTGCCCTGACACTCCCCTGCGAGAGGATATTCTGGGTGATCAGCCTCTGGATTGCGGCCTCGAGCTCTCCGTCTTCGAAGGGCTTTAATATATAATCGCAGGCTCCGAGCCTGATGGCCTGCTGGGCATATGAAAAATCCCCGTATGCGGTCAGAAATATGACTTTGATCTTCGGAAGCTCTTCAAGGATCTTCTCAACCATCTGAAGACCGTCCAATTTCGGCATCCTGATATCCGATACGATCAGATCCGGCTTGAGTTCAAGCGCTTTTTGCAGTCCTTCTTCACCGTTTGCCGCTTCCGCGATCACCTCGCAGCCGATCAACTGCCAATCCGTATCGTTTACTATGCCTTTTCTGACGAGATTTTCGTCATCCGCAACCAAAACTCTTATCATATACTCCTCTTTTCATTTCCTATCGGTAATCCTACGATAGCTATTCTACTATTGTCTCATCTCCGGTAACGTGATAGTGACCCTCGTGCCTCCAGCCGCTGCCTTCTCCGCCGTCAGACCGTATTCATTACCGTAATTCAGCCTGATTATCGTATCTGCATTGAGCAGTCCGATATGCCCGGACAAGCCTTCCCTGTCCCTGTTCCGTAGCAGACGGGCCGTCTCTTCATCGATCCCGCAGCCGTTGTCGGTAACGCATATCACGATTATGCCGCCGCAGGGCCTTCCGGCTTCCCTGTTCTCATAGATCCTGCTGTTTCCATATATCCCACTGTTATCATACAGCCTGTCGTTCCTATATAGGCCGTTGTTCTCGTGCTGCGGCCCATAGTACATATCGTTCCCGAACAGCCTGTCGTTTTCATGCTGGGAGTCGTATTGTACCATCTCATCTAAATACTCTCCCTGACCGGGATTGCGCCCTGCCGGTACCCTTCGTGCCTCGATCCGTATACTGCCCGAATCCTGATCCGCAAGTCCGTGGATAATGCTGTTTTCAACAATCGGTTGTATTATCAGTTTCGGGATCACACATTCCGCAAGGACAGGATCTGCTTCAATGATGATCTCGAATTTATTATCGAAGCGGACGGCCTGTATATCGCAATAATTCCGCACCAGATCAAGCTCCTCGTCCAATGTGCAGAAGGCCGGTCCGGAAATGCTTCTCCGCAGGATCTTGGCGAGCTTCGATGACAGGTCGGCAATAGTCTGCACACCGCTGTCCTTGGCCAGCCATTTTATCGTATCGAGAGTATTGTACAGAAAATGAGGGTTCAGCTGAGCCGTGACCATTCCGATCTGGGTGCGGTTCAATTCCTTTTCCTTCTCGATACGTTCTTCCACATGCTTTTCAAGACGCTCCGCCATCTTGTTGAAACCGCCCGCAAGCTGCCCGAATTCATCTTCGCCCTCAACTACCATACGTGTGGACAGATCGCCGCTCCGAAGCTTCTTCATAGCGCGTGTCAGATTTCCTATCGGGCGCGAAAGCGCATTGGAAAGGCGGCTTGATAACCGAAAGCTCAATCCGATGCTGACTGCCGTCAGAAGCAGGATAACGGTATACATGGACCTGACAGCCGATCCTATCATTACGGGAGGCGTGATATAAATGCCCCAGAGGCCGGTTTCGCCGAGCTTCTCAGCATATGCGTTGTCCGCAAAGTCCTGATCGAAGCCGTCCCTCGCGAGCAAATTTGCCCTGAATGGCCCGACAGTACTGTCATTGGCGGTTCCGGTCTCGTATACGGGCTCCCAGAATTCATTTACGATCATAAATCCTTTTCCCGAACCCACAAGACCGTCCAGCAGGCGGTCAAAACCCTGACTGTTGATCCTTACGGCGCAATATCCGTTGCCCGATATTTTTT
>JAGCZE010000438.1 GCA_017960415.1 Lachnospiraceae bacterium | reverse complement strand
CGACGAATGGCGCGAAATGCTTGCGCAGTACGGAAGGTTCTATTTCCTGCCCGATGATGAGAAACAGAAGGAATCGGGCGGACTGATCGGCGACAGGCAGTTTACGATACCGATGTTTGCGTGCGGTATAGGCGCATACGGAGCATGGAAGCTGAAGGACGATGTACTGGCCGAGAGAGTTTGGAAAACTCTGCTCGACGCTCAGTACAAGGATTGTTCGGAAGAGGGCTTCGTTGCTCATCCGGTTGAAAATGCGGGCAATCAGGAAGATCTCGCCGAAATACCGTGGATCTCGACCAACCACGTCGCGCAGTTCTGTTTGAATGCAATAATGGTAATGGAATTTCTGGAAAAATGAGAGACCGGTTGTCAGATCGCGATAGGGGATTTATATGAAAAAAACTGTGGATACGGATAATAAAGCCGGAAAGAGAGTAAAAGGTATCCTGATACTGACCGCAGCGGCGGCTGCAGGCGCAGTGATCGCCGGTTTATTCAGGAAACGTTTGTGTAGCTGCAAAAACACGGATGTCAGGGAAGACAATGCAAAGTCCGGCAGTATCAAACATTACAAAGGTGTATTGGGGGAATTTGACTATGATGAAAACGAATTTGCCTTAAACGACTGCGGAAAAATATTAAGATATTGCGGCAGTGAAACAGACGGCAGTAAGATTACGATCCCGAAGGGGATCAAAGACTGCAGTGAAATGTTCTGCGGCAATGAAAACCTTATAACTCCTCCGGTCATACCTGATGGTGTCGAAGACTGCAGTATGATGTTTGAACGCTGCATCAGCCTTTCAGTTGCACCGGCCATTCCCGAGGGAGTAACAAACTGTTTTATGATGTTCTGGAGATGCAAGAGCCTTATCGAGGGGCCTGAGCTGCCGTCCACAGTAAGTAACTGCCTTATGATGTTCGCAGACTGTACGGGAATGAAAAAAGGACCGGCAAGGATTCCGGGTTCTGCGCGTGATTGCAAGGATATGTTCCGTGGCTGTGAATCTCTTGAAAAAGTACCCGACATATCGGAAGGACTTATTGATTGCTCCAATATGTTCAACGGATGCAAGGCGTTAAAAACGGTTCCGGATATTCCCTCAACTGCTAAAAAAAGTACCGGTGTTTATGCAAAGTGTGAACAGATAACGAGCGCTCCGAAAATATTAAACAATGCCCAAAGTTACGGTGCTTTGTTTTCGGGTTGCAGATCCCTTACCGAGGCGCCGAAGCTGCCTGACGGTATCGTAAGGGCATGCCATATGTTTGAAAACTGCAGTTCCCTTACCGAACCTCCCGTTCTTCCGGAGGGGATAAAGGACACGCGCGGCATGTTCAAAGGCTGTACCGCTCTAAAGAGAAGACCGGATATACCGAAGTCGGTATCCAGGGATGAGGAAATGTTTGAGGGGTGTAATGTTTAATCAATCGTAAATATGTTTAATATGATTAATGATTTGGATGGAAAAGAATAGCGATTCATGAAATTAATAAGAAGATCTCGGAGGTATGTGGATGAACCGTTACTTAGCAGTGGATATTGGTGCGTCGAGCGGACGTCATATCCTTGGAAGTATTGAAAACGGAAAAATGACTGTTGAGGAAATCTACAGATTTCCGAATGGCATGATCGAGAAAGACGGGCATAAATACTGGGACACGGAAGCACTTTTCGGTCATATCAAGGCCGGTATGAAAAAATGCGCTGAAATGGGCAAAATACCGACAAGCATGGGAATCGACACCTGGGCTGTCGATTATGCCCTGCTCGATGAAAACGGCAGTCTTGCAAGCCCCGTGTACGGCTACAGGGACAGCAGGACAGAGAGCATAGATAAAGAAGTTTACAAGGTTATTCCGCTCGATGAGCTGTATTCAAGAACCGGAATCCAGAAACAGCCGTTTAACACTATATACCAGCTCATGGCAGCGAAGACATTTGAGCCTGAAACTTTTGAAAAGGCAGGCATGATGCTTCTGATACCGGATTATTTCAACTATCTGCTGACCGGCAGGGCGGTTACCGAGTATACAAATGCTTCAACCACACAGCTTCTGAATCCTGAAACATATGACTGGGATTTTGAGCTGATCGAGAGACTTGGACTTCCTAAGAAGATATTTACAAAAATAACGGAGCCCGGCACGGTTCTGGGGAATCTGAAAAAAGAGATTGCGGATGAAGTCGGTTTCGACTGTAAGGTAGTGCTTCCGGCAACCCATGATACGGGCTCGGCGGTTGTGGCAGTACCGGCCGGAGGATCGGAAGGTTCGGATAACTCCGGTACAGGATCTGAAGCAGCTGCCGGTTCAAAAGCTGCCGCGGATCGGGAAAACGAAGAAAAGATACTCTATATCAGTTCGGGCACATGGTCGCTCATGGGAACCGAGCTGAAGAAGGCAAATACTTCATCTGAGAGCATGAAGCGGAATCTTACGAATGAAGGCGGTTACGAACACCGTTTCAGATATTTGAAAAATATAATGGGACTCTGGATGATCCAGTCAGCCAAGGCAGAGCTTGCACCCGAAATGAGTTACGGGGAGCTGTGCGAAGCGGCTTCAAAGGAGACGATCGGTTCAATAATTCCAGCGAATGACGGCAGGTTCCTAAGTCCCGCAAGTATGACGGAAGAGGTAAAGAAAGCCTGCAGTGAGACCGGGCAGCAGGTTCCCGAAACACCCGCACAGGTTGCGGCCGTTATCTACAACAGCCTTGCGGCCTGCTATGCGGAGACACTTCGGGAGATCGAGGAGATGACCGGGAAGCATTACAGCTGTATTCATGTCATCGGAGGCGGCTCAAATGCCGATTATCTGAACAGGATCACCGCAAAGGCCTGTGGTAGAACGGTTTTCGCAGGACCTTCCGAGGCCACCGCGATCGGAAATCTGCTGGTCCAGATGATCGCCGGCGGAACGGTTGAAGGACTGAAGGCAGCAAGGAAGCTGGTATTTGATTCATTTGAGATTCGGGAATATAAACTGTAAAGACACAAAGACTGATAATTCAGAGTATTATTACTGTGCGAAAGAACCGGAATCGT
>JAGCZE010000437.1 GCA_017960415.1 Lachnospiraceae bacterium | reverse complement strand
AGGGCCGCACTTCCGAGCTTGAACGGTGCCATCAGGGCCTTATCGCCCCAGCTGCCGGCTTCATGGTTGATAGACTGCATGCCTGCGCTGTTGGCAAGGATACCGGTGATGACTCCGCTGGCTTTCTTTGCCACGATGAATCCTCCGACCAGCAAAATGCACTTGCCGAGACTATCAAGTACTGCATTGTCGAACAATACAAGCTTGGTATCGATAATGATCGGAATGAACATCAGCAGGACACGCATCGCAACAACGGTACCGATCACGCTGAAAGCCTGAACGGTAAATGCGATGGTCCACTGTTTTCTCTTCTCGCCGTCATCGAGCGGCTCTACCGCAAATGCCAGCGGTCCGATCAGATAAAGCACCATCAGCATAAACAGTCTGGTCACGCATGCAAATATGATAACTGCGAGATTCCAGATAAGTGCCACAACTACGAGCAGATTGATCAGATAACTGTACCCGCCGGAACCAATGGCAAAATTAAAATCATTCATTGCACTCTCTACATCATAAATGCTCTTATCGCCGTAAAAATAAGGTCCGCGCAGGCCGTCTGTGATGGTAGGTTTGTCGTTGAATTTGTCATTCTTTGCTGCCGACAGCGTTCCGAGCAGGAATGCATATCTGTCCATCGGGATATTATCGCTTTTTACCTTGAAGTGCCTGTCATAGTGGCTCAGGGGCTTGAACCCGCCCGGATTGTCCTCGATGACCTTCATTGCATGCTTGATGGCTCTTGAAACGCTCTCGTAATAAACATCGATCTTCAGTTCCCTGCTCAGATTGGCCGAGAAGGCTATCTCTTCGAGGATCGACTGCCAGGTATCGATCTCTTTGCCGTTCGCATCCTTTGTTACATAATCAAAGTCAAACACGCCCTGATTGTTCAGATAGTTCAGTTCACCCCTGATCTCGTTGAAACAGCTGTTTATGTTGTAGGTACTGTCTGCCGAGGGATTCAGGGAATAATTACCGATGGTGTTCAATATTTTGCCCATAGACGCATATTGTTCGTCGGTAAAGTCTATGGAAGGATCCTTGTTCAGGTCTTCCGCGTAATCAAACACATATGTGATCTGCTGCATCAATACATTGGTAAATGACAGAACCACAATCATGATAATGTTCATCGTCAAGATCAGCAGCAGGCTCTTGGCAAGACTTCCGAGTATCTGTCCGAGGGAACGCTGGTCTTTGTCCCTGCCGTCGAATATCTTCCTTGCTACAGCTACTATGGCTACAGTAAATGCCAGAACAACGCCTATCATCGCCATACCCCAGTAAACATTGGATACGGTATGATTTTCGAAGAATACGTTTACAAGAAAGGTGCTGCTTCCATCATATTGGACCCTGGTCTGTCCGGAAAATACCTGAAACATCCGGTCCAGATAATAAACGAGCTTGCACAGTCCGCATACCAGATAATACAGCCATTTGTAGACAGTTGCCTCCAGCAGTGCATCCACGCTCATTGAGGCATATTCCGTTACAGTATCGGCTATGTCTGTAATGAATGAACCAAAGATCAAAAATCTCATTTCAGGTCTCCTGCAATTTACCTAACTTTCAAATGTGTCCTGTGATAATGCACATATACTACGATCCCGATTATCAGCAGAACGAATATCGCCGTAAAAATCCATCCGTTCCTGTCAAGATAGATCATGATAGTGAACTGGTATGTATTGACATTGCCGGCCTCGTCCGATATCGTGACCACATAGCGCCCGCTCTGGGTCAGTGTATAGCTCATAAGCATCGAAAAAGGCTCGCCGTCCTTCGTGATATTCAATGTATCATATTCGCCTTTGCCTCTGATGGTTACCGGCCCTCTGGCCTTGCCGTCCTCTCCGACCCCCTCAAACGTAAGTTCCGGAGGGGTCGTATCCACAGTCAGATACAGCGTATAGCTCATCTGTGTGAGCGGACATTCGTAGGAGATCGTATAGCTTCCCTCCACCGACATATCCACGAATTTCCTTGAATAACCGATTATTTCGCCGTCTTTTGACGCCGATACGATCCTGAAACCGTCCGGCATGGAATAATTGAGTATTCTGCCGTTTCTTGCTCCTGTGATCGTAAATGTGAGTACTGTTATGATCTGGCCGTTTTCCTGTATCTGAACAACATAATTGCCGTTGTTCCTAAGTTCCTGGCCCGTATACTCTATAGCCGCGCCGTCCTGCAAGATCACGGTCCCAATGCCTTCGGGTATAGACAGCGTCACATTTTCCCTTGTGATCATGCCGTCGGCAACATTGGAATACACAACCCCGCGGTCGATGGGAAAACCGTACATCCGTCTTTCAAGATCGTAATACATCCTGTCGGAGAGCCAGATCATCGTCTGATCTTCATCGCCGGCATCGGTCCCATCCTCGTTTACCCTTTCACCGGTAAAGGGATCGAGCCTTCCGTAATAGTCATCCGCAAAAGCTTCCCGACCGGTCTTTTGAACCAACAGCGCCGCAGTCATGATCAGGCACAGGACCGCTGCCGTTATCAACTTTTTACGCATCCTTTTCCTCCGGTTCAAGCACCGCATCGTTACGGGCAGTCAGATCGTAGAATACCTCGTCCGCGCGGAACATGTTGCTGCGGATCTCCTCGAGATCCATCTGGCCCATCTTATAGTATTTGCACAGATAAGAAGGGGTATATTTCGTCATCAAAGGATAATTACCGAAGGTTACGATGATCGCGTTACCCGTCGACTCCTTGTTATTGAGCTTCTGCAGCTCGGACGGGTAGATCAGAGGACGAACCTGGCTCTGGTTCGAAACGCTGTAATCGCCCTCTTTTGCACCCATGCTGGCGGATGTCGAAGAAGTACGGACGGTCATATTGCCGCACAGCTCGGAGAATTCCTTACAGGTACCGATATCATTCGAACCGATGAACATCTTCATACCGCAGTTACTCTTTACGATATCGGCAACCTTCTCGCCGTAAACGTTGTTCAGCTGCGAATAACTCTGTACGACCATGTTGAACCAGATCTTACGCGAACGACCTACCGTGATCATCTTGTCGAACTTCTCGATCTTCGGCATGTTACCGAACTCATCGAGAATGAAATAAACGTTTCTCGGAAGGCTTAAGTCTTCTCTGGCGCTTGCAACCTTGATAAGCGCCTTGTACATGCACAGGATGAATACCGCAGCCAGACCGTGACGTGTATCCTTCTCATCGGGTATCTTCATGAACAGCGCGGTAGGCTTCTCGGCAAATTCTTCCGCCTTGATGTCCGTAGCTGAGGTCAGCCCGCACAGACCGCGGTCATTGAACATATTCAGTTTGTCAAATGTAATGGACATATATGACGACATCGTCGTATCCGCGGCCGACAGTACCTGTCTTGACAATGTAACTGCCTGTGACAGCGGATCCCTGCCTTCGAAATATTTCTTCAGGGCTTCAAATTCATTCTCGGAATTGGTAAGTGCCTTGTTGAGGTTAAAGAAATTGAACTTCTCCTTGGTCATGCCCAGATCCGGATCGGCGCTGTCTTCCAGCATTGCAAGACAGGTTGCCATGATAATGGACCTCGCGCCCTTCTCCCAGAGGGGATCCTTGTCATTTTCGATCGGACAGATAACGGAGATCAGGTCGTTCAGGTCCTCATACATCTCATCGTAGATCTGCTGTTTTGCAACCGAAACATCATCCTGACAATGGGAAATGTCTGCATAAGCCTTTCCCTGCCATTCCGCCCAGGGATCGTCTTCTCCGGCCTCGCCGTCCATACGCTTCAGGTCGGGATAAGCCGACATACTGTCCCTGTGCAGTTTTATGCCCTGTCCCGCCGCAAGGAATTCCTGGTACATATCCCAAATGCTCTCAAGCGGATTCCAGCGGCTTGATGTATAGGTATCGCGCAGATCCAGCAGCAGTACGTTGTAGCCTCTCGACTGCAGAAACTTCGAATGCAGTGAAAAAAGTTCTCCCTTGGGGTCGGTCATGATCATACTGCTGCCTGCGGAGGTAGCCCCCAGCAGCTGGATCATGGGATTGATAAATGTGGTTGTCTTACCGGAACCGGTAGCACCGATAACCAGCGAATGTGCTCCCGGCAGGAAATTGATATGCATCTTTCCCTTCTTGTCAACGATGGCGCGTACCGGAATACCGTCCTTCTTGACATTCGGGAGCTGTTCGTATGTATAGCCGGGGAAATACTTATCTCTTTCCTTGTCTGTAAGAAAACGGCTGTTTTCAAGAGCGCCTTCAACCTTGGCATCCAGGCCCTTCTTTTCCTTCATGCCCTTCGCACTCAGGGCATGGTAGTCGCTTACAAAGTACAGCAGTCCCAGGATCAGCATTCCGAACAGACCGTAAATCCATGTAGTTGCTTCGAAAATGATCCGCCAGTCCCAAACCATCTTTTCTCCGGCAAATATACCCTGGATATTGCCGAACAGCGATCTGGCAAAGAAGCCTATTATACCGGTTCCTATGAACAGAACCACAAGGTTCAGCACTATGACACCCGGCTTTAACTCCTTAAACTTGTCCTTCAACCACTTCATAAACAAACTCCCGCTTTAATCTTTGGTTACTTTCCCGTTCTTGTCTACCGTGTAGCTCTTCCATGAGATGCTGCTGCTGATGCTTGACGGATACCAGAAATTTGATCCGTTATATTTTTTTATTACCGAACTTGCGGCTGTTTTGATCGATCCTGAATGGGCACCGAGTCCGATATTATTTGTATTATCGCCGGGATTATAAGCATTCACCAACTTGCCCGGGGCTGTAAGGGCCAATCCCCAGAGCAGGCTTCCGCCTATATGGTTCTCGATCAGGCAGTTTTCCTTTATCTCCACACGGCCGGCAGCGATCACACCGTAATTTATAACCGTTCCTCCGTTTTGAACCACAAAATAGGCGTCCTGAGTCGCATTGAGATACCCCTTGGGATTGCCTGCATACACCCTGCCGCCGGACATTACCAGCAGGCTGCCGCCGTCTATATCCACGTATCCGCCCCATTTGGTGGGAAGATAAGGAATAAGGAAGCCTCCGTCCTCAACCAGAATCGTACCGTAGCACTTGATAGTACCGTTTACAAAGAAGCTGCCGTTCTTGATACACAGTATCGAACCTTCGGGAATTGTAAACGTCTCGCCGTCCATCAGGATTACATCGCCGTTTACGGTCCAAACCTGATCCTTATCCATTTCCCAGGTATAAAGGCAGTTATATTCCTTGCCGACGCACCTGTATATCTTCCAGCGCGTAGCGGTCCAGTCATCGTCACCTTCGGAGTTAACTCCGTGAGCCGCGACCTTTCCGGTATAATCGATTCCGCGTTTCAGTGCGGTATCGTTTCCCGAGGTGTTCCAAAAGAGGATATTATCACCTGATTTTACTTTATTTCCGATACCCTTTTCCTTGGCTTTCTTGCTGTCAAGGACCGTTACGCTGTCGCAGCTGTCAAAACTGTTTGTCTGTATACAGTAGCCCGTATAATCAAGATATTTTTTAGTGCGATTGCCGTTCGAAAACAGTTCTATCTTATACTCCGGGGCATTACAGTTGTCCCCGTCGTTTTTACTGTAATGAAAATACGGCGTATCCATCTGGGTTCTGGTATAGAAAACATCACCCGTACTCATATACGGATTGATGTTGATATTGGTCAGCTGCCATCCGAACCCGTGCTCATCCACCTTTTGCCAACTGTCACCGTTGGTAAAATAATACTCCCCGTTCCAGTCTGTCATGAGCATCCCCTTAAAGGAACCCTGGGGCATCTCGTAGAGTTTATCCCACTTGTAGAACATAATGGTTCTGATGGGCGGATCGGCGGCATGAACCTTGATGATCCCTGCCCAATCGGCAAAAAGGCCCGTTCCGAGTACGGCAAGGACCGTGATCACGGCCACCGCGGTACGTATCGGCCGGGGCATTCTTTCT
>JAGCZE010000436.1 GCA_017960415.1 Lachnospiraceae bacterium | reverse complement strand
TTGTAACTTGACGGGGAATGTTGTTATCTGGATGTGTTATGTTGTCAAGTCATTCGTAAGACCTTTCTTTTAGTGCTTCCGTAATATATACTGAAGTTGGTGAAGCTTGGCAGTTGGCATAATGTCGTCTCGTATGTCAATGGGAATAAGGTTTGAACGGAGGTAATGTATGTCAGAGGGTTACAAGAATTTTACAACGGCGGTCTACTGCACGGTGGGTGATGTTAACAGTATCGGGAATTTTGATGATTTTGACCGGGAATTTGAGCATATCTGCGGTCCGGTGCATGTGGATAAGGTTTATCTCGAATACTGGAGAGGCAATCAGTGGTGCAGCAAAGAGCACATGCTCGAGGTCAAGGCCTATTTTGAAAAGAAGGGTATAAAAACATCGGGCGGTATCACCACCTGTGCATCCGGCGGCGAGGGCTTTGAGTCGCTGTGCTATTCGGACGAAGAAGATAAGGCGAACCTTAAAAAGGCGGTTGAGCTGTGCGCATCGACTTTTGATGAGTTTATTTTCGATGAGTTCTATTTTACGAACTGCAGATGCGAAAAATGCCTTGAGGCCAAAGGAAACAGGAGCTGGGCGGATTTCAGGATGGCCCAGAAGCTTGAAGTTACAAAGGATATCGTGATCAGGACTGCCAAGGAGATCAACCCGAAGGTCAATGCGATCATCAAGTATCCCCAGTGGTTCGAGTATTATAATGAGACCGGTTACGATCTTGTGGAAGAGCCGAAGGTTTTTGATTCGATCTATACCGGTACGGAAACACGGAATCCCGACTATTCACAGCAGCACCTGCCGAAATATCTGGGCTATTTTGTCATGAGATATCTCGAATCGGCGGCACCGGGGCGCAATCTCGGAGGCTGGTTCGATCCCTTTGACTGCAGCTACAATCTTACATCATATCTGGAGCAGGCATATATGACCTTATTTGCGAAAGCGAAGGAGGTTACGCTGTTCTGTCTTGGGGCGCTGCGCAGGATGACGCCCTGGAGGCTTATGGCTCCGTCAATCGGAGAGATGTTCAGGGAATGTGACGAGTACCTTGATAAGCTCGGCAAGCCGGTCGGTGCTGCGGCTTACAGGCCGGGCAGGGCACGCGGAGAGAGTGACCTGCATTCCTATCTGGGAATGTGCGGTATTCCGATGGAGCCCTGTTTTGAGTATCCGGCGGACGCGAAGACGGTATTTCTGACCGAAGGAGCTTCGGCCGATCCCGACATTTTCGAAAAGATGCATGATACAATGCTAAAGGGCGGTGAATGCATCGTAACCAGCGGATTTGTAAAGAAAAACGCCGAGGCTTTCAGGCAGTTTGTCAATATTACGGTTACAGACCGCAAGGCTGTGATCCGTGAATATGCCGGAACGCACAATAACGGGATCAACCTTGACGGCCGTGTCCCGGGCTTCGAGGAGGTTATGATCCCTCAGATAGAATATTGTACCAATGATGTCTGGGAGCTGGCAGCAGGCTATGCGAAGGCCAATAATTTCCCGATCGTCCTGCGTACAAAATACGGCAAAGGGCACATCAGCATTATCACGATCCCCGATAATATGGGCGATCTCTACAATTATCCCGCCGATGTCCTCAATGTGATCAGAGGCCTGTTTACGAACGAACTTCCCGTGAAGCTTCTTTCGGGTTCAGGGGTAGCGTTCTTTGCATATGATAACGGCACTTACATTCTTCGTTCGGATCTGCCTTATTCGGAAGGCATAACTCTTGAATTTGCCCCTGAAATCAAAGCAGTAAAGGATGCGAGGAGCGGACGTGAACTCAAGATGAACGAAGCGCATCAGATACGGTTCCCTTTGATGCCGGGCATCAATACGGTCCTTATTACCGAAAAGGAATGATTCGGTCATTCACCCGGTCACTTGATTGCCAGAGACCGTATCCTTGATTTTATCCCGGAGCATGTTATACTAATATTATACATTCTGCAATAAGCAGATGAGCATAAAAATGATCATTGTTCCCGGACAGTATGATGATCACAGATATAATCAAAAAAGCGGAGGAATAACAAATGTTTACGGATAAATTTCCTGCCATAATGATTTCCTATCCCGACGAGGCGCCGGGCTGGCAGAACGGCGTTTATCACGAAAGAGTCAGAAAGGAAACGGAAATAACTTTTGACCGGGCAGGAACACCCGGTACGGAGATGTCGGAAAATGGTGCAGCAAAAACCGTTCCGGAAGTAGCGGATGGCCCTGCAGGAACACCGGGCGCAAAAATATGCGGGGACGGGGTCCTTCTTACGGCCAGGATGTGGACCGAGACCGAGAGTACAGGATTCGGTATTTATCCGTATGTGGACGGACCTGCGTTTGTTCTTGATACCGGTATCCGTGATGTTGAGATCAGTATCACGGTTTCAAATCCGACAGACAGGCAGATCAAGGTCAGCTGTTTCGCAAATGATATATTAAAACTGAATGGGGCCGAACTGATGCCTCTTCAGAAAGCTTCCGTTTTCAGCTTCAACCTCTGCAGCATAGAGGAAAAGACGGTATTGCAGCTGTTTGTTCCTTCGGATGCAAAAACTTTCGATGACTCGGAAACGGCTTCTGTCATCGTTAATGATATCTCGTTTACCCTTCTGCCTCCTAAGGCCCGGAAGGACAAGCCGACGCTGTTTCTTGCTTCGGATTCCACCGTACAGTCCTATGACAGGTTCCATTATCCGCAGGCAGGCTGGGGACAGGTATTTTACAGGTTCTTCAATGATGGTCACCTGACCGAAGAACAGATGTCTCCGGATATGATGTATCCCCAGAACCATATTTACGAAACACCCGGTGTGAACATCGAGAACCGCTCGATCGGAGCCCGCAGCTCCCGTTCGTTCCTAAATGAAGGAAAGTGGGATATGCTGCGTGCACGCACTGCCCCGGGAGATTTCTGTTTTATCCAGTGGGGGCACAATGACGCGACTGCAGTGCGTCCCAACGGATATGTGGCTCCTGCGGACTTTGCATGGTGGCTGAAGAAATATACGCGCTCATGCCGCGCAAGGGGCGTGGTTCCGGTACTTGTGACTCCTATCGCAAGGCGTAACTGCGACAATGCGAACGGCACATGTGTTGCTTCCTTCGGCAAATACGCCGATGTCAAGATCGCCCTAGC
>JAGCZE010000005.1 GCA_017960415.1 Lachnospiraceae bacterium | reverse complement strand
TGAACAAACTGCGCGGAACATTCTCTGTTGTGGCAGTCAAGGCTCCGGGTTACGGTGACAGAAGAAAAGACATGCTGCAGGATATCGCTATCCTGACCGGCGGTACCGTGATCACCGAAGAGCTCGGCCTTGAACTGAAGGATACCACTCTTGCTCAGCTTGGCCGTGCAAAGTCAGTTAAGGTTCAGAAAGAGAACACCATCATCGTTGACGGTGAGGGCGACAAGAAGGAGATCGCAGCACGTATCAGCCAGATCCGCGCGCAGATCGCCGAAACTACATCGGATTTCGACCGTGAGAAGCTTCAGGAGCGTCTTGCCAAGCTTGCGGGCGGCGTAGCGGTTATCCGCGTAGGCGCTGCAACAGAGGCAGAGATGAAGGAGAAGAAGCTCCGTATGGAGGATGCTCTCAATGCTACACGTGCTGCAGTTGAAGAGGGTATCATCGCAGGCGGCGGATCCACATATATCCATGCAGCCAAGGAAGCTGCCAAGAAGATCGGCAAGCTCGAAGGCGACGAGAAGACCGGTGCATCTATCGTACTCAAGGCTCTCGAGGCTCCTCTTGCTATCATCGCACAGAACGCAGGTCTTGAAGGCGCAGTTATCGTAAATAAGGTTAAGGAATCACGTGCCGGCATGGGCTTCAATGCTCTGACCGAGAAGTATGTTGATATGGTACGCGCAGGTATCCTTGATCCCGCAAAGGTTTCACGTTCCGCACTTCAGAACGCTACCAGCGTTGCTGCAACCTTCCTTACAACAGAAGCCGCAGTAGCTACCATTAAGGAGCCCGCACCCGCAATGCCTGCAGGTGGACCTCAGGGGATGTATTGAAACAACAAGGTCTGATAAAGACAGGTCTGTAAGCTTGCTTACAAGACCTGTCTTCATCAGACCGACCAAACGATATGATGCATGTTAGAATGCGAATATCGTTTAGGATTGCGGAGCGATCCGGTTATTTCAAATTATTATAGACATAGGAGAATTGTATGAACGGTCTGTACACTGAGCATTACGTCAAAAGAACGCCCTCCCCTCTTCAGAAGATAGGTAAGGTTGCAATGATCGCTGTTCCTGTTCTGCTTCTGCTGGCCGGATTGATGCTTGCGAGCGGAATATTGGCCTTCCTCGGGATCGCCGCGCTTATTGCCGCATATTTTCTGATGCCGATGTTCAACGTTGACTATGAGTACATCTTCGTTGACGGACAGATCGACTTTGACCGTATCAGCGGCGGAGAGAAGCGTAAGAACATGCTCAGGATAGATCTTGACAACATCGAGATCATGGCCCCCGAGAACTCACACAGACTCGATGGTTACAGAAACCAGCAGGGTCTGAGTATCAAGGACTTTACATCGAACACCGAAGGACCTGTACGTCACTGCATATTTATCGCTCAGAACGGAGAGAAGATGTTCATCAAACTCGAGCCGTCGGAGAAGATCATTGAGTTTTCCCGCCAGAAGGCACCCAGAAAAGTATTTACAGACTAAACTCATACTCCTGTAATTTTATGAATCTACATGAGAGGGACTGACTTTGAGCAGTCCCTCTTTTTGGCGACTTTCGAAACACAGTATCTTGCATGTTGAAAAACGTTGTGCTACCATATTTAGTGGATGTTTATGTAGTGGAGCGACTGTTAGTTTACAGCACTTTTTGCTGGTGTAAGGAGGGAAGATCTGATGAAGAAAGTATTGGCGATGCTGGTTGCTTTTGCGCTGATTATTACGCTTATTCCGATGAATAAAGCGCAGGCAGCCGAGCTTCCGAAGCTAAATTCCACAGCGAGGACGATCTATGTCGACGGAAGTTCGGTGGTAAAATCAGGTAATTATGCTCATTATTATTATACCTTAAAGGTAAAGAACAAAACGGCCAAATACAGCTGCTCATGGAGCACCGACAACGACGAGGTCGTTCAGGTGGAGAAGCTGAAAGGCGGCAAGGCCAAGGTTACGGCGCTTAAACCCGGAACTGCAACGGTTACCGCCAATTTTGTCGACAAGACTTCCAATACGAGGTATACGCTGAACAGCACGATCACCGTAAAGAAGAACTGTGTGGCCGTAGGCGTGACCGGATACAATGGATCAGCCATCAAGGTCGGAGCACAGGTTCAGCTTGATGCCACAATGTATGACGAGGGTGGCAGGGAAGTTACCTCGGGTAAGGAAGTTACGGATATCATCAGATGGACCAGTTCCAACGAAAGGATCGCAACGGTCTCGGATAAGGGTGTTGTTACGGCAACCGGAGCCGGAACTGCGGATATTACCTGCTATACGATCCAGTCCGAAACCGGTACCTATTCAAAATTCTCGAAAGCAACAGCCCAGAAGAGTGTTACATTTACGATAGAAGATCCCGATATCATCGGAATCGTGCAGGCGAAGGTCGTAAGCCTAAATTCCGTGGAGATCAAGCTCGGTTCGACAGAACTCGCGTCCGTGACTAAAGACAACTTCAGTATTACCGCTGCAGGCGGCGTCCCGATCGATATCAAGGAACTGAAGATGGAAAGCGACAACAACACGCTTACGCTGGTCACCACCGGGGAATTCAGTGACGGAGCCTCCTATACGGTTGTCATTAAGGATACCAAGGCTACGGTAAAGCTGATGAATACATTTACGTTCACCTACGGTATTCCTTCAAAGCTTGAAGTGGTCACACCGTTATCGGGCAACAGAGTCATTGCCGGCAAGCTCACCGAATTGAAATTCAGGATCTATAATGCCGACGGTGTGGATATTACGCCTACGGATGAGAACTCTACCGAATATCTGAACGAGAAGAACCGCGTAACCTTCGAATCTCCCAACAGCGGATACTGGTTTGTCAGCGACAATTACATTTTCATTTATGATGAAAACAAGTCTGTTGAAGTAAAGGCTACATATACCAGGGCAATGGAGATCGGCGGGAAATACGTTCCGATCAGTTTTGCGGGAAAGACAACCGTTATTTCCGTAAATGAAGCAACAACCGTTACGTTTAACGCTTCAGAAGACCTGGCACTGGCCAATCCTGAAACGGCAGGCTCCAAGATAAAGTTCGAGGGCAAATCGATAGGACTTCCGATCAATGATGAGAATGACCGTTATCTGATCGCCAGAGTGAAGGATTATACAGGAAACTATATTTACTCCAATGATGTGAACTCACCGGTCATCTTTGAGCCCCAGACTACCGAGCAC
>JAGCZE010000435.1 GCA_017960415.1 Lachnospiraceae bacterium | reverse complement strand
TTGAACCCTGCTGTTTGATTCCACATATGTTCTGAGAATTCATTTGCAATTGCTCTTTCTGCGGAATTGTATCGCATTTGTGCGTCAAGCATTGCCCATTGCATTCGATTGGCTTCTTCAGCCTGTTCTTTCCCGGCTTCAGCGTCAGTTTCGATTCCTGCAGTTTCTTCTGCCTGTTCTTTTCCCTCTTCCGCGTCGGATTCGGTTCCTGCAGTCTCTCCTGTCTGCTCTCCTTCTGCCTCTGATGTCTGCTCTGTATTTGTGTCTTCTTCTGCCTGTACCGGCAGCCTGCCTGACAAACCTGCGATCATAAATGCGATAACAACGATCGCGAGGATCTTTGCTATATTTCTCATAAAAAAATAACCCCTTGCATTAAGTTCAGTTATGCTCTGCACGATACTGTGCAAGCAGCAGATCCACCATTCTGCCGTAACTCTTCGTTCCGTCGGTCTGGTTGTTGGCCTTGAGATAGGTATCGTTCATTTTCTCCCCAACCTCGCTCAGGACTGTATCTTCGAACTGTTTCCAATACCTTGAATGTTCCCTGAAATCTTCGATCATTCCCTCCGAATACGTCGCAAATACCTCGGAATAGAGTTCCGGAGAGTCTGCATACAGCTTATTGCCCGCATACACGAGCGCAAGCATATATCCGGAATATCTCAGTTCGGCACAATCGGAATTGATACAGCCCAGGTATCCTATGAAATTGGCTTCATCTTCACGCATAAAGCCCCGCAGATGACTCAGTTCATGGCACAGAGCCGCTCCTATCGTATAGTCCGGGACATCTACATTCACATTGGCTTCCACTGTCCATGGAAAATATACTCCTGTAATGTTGAATTCAGACATGAACCGCGAAAAGAATACCGCTTTCGGACGTGGATAATATCCTGCGAGAACTTCATATGAGCCGCCGAGTTTCTCCATTGCAAGCTTCGCCTCATATGCCAGCTCCCTGTCACTGTGTCCCGATGTGAAGCTTATCTTATCCCAATCTTCCTGATCCCAGTCTTCTTGCACCAATGCCTCTTCCATCGCCTCATTACGGGCTTCACGGGCCTTTACTGCCAGTTCGGCGCACAGCCGGTATAATTCCTCTGTTGACGATTTCCTGATCTCAAGTCCCGAATATTGTGAAAACTCATATCTGTAATAATTCGTACCCGCGCCGATCATGAACCAGAGAAAAACAACTCCGACGATACAGACCAGATCGCGCACAAGACCTCCCGCCGCAAGCAGACGCCGGCCGCGCTCCCGGACTGTTTTCACTATCCCTTTAACGATCACGCAAATAACAAATATCGGGAACAGGATCAGCAGAACTTCTGCCAGAGAGAAAGGAATAACACCGGTAATATGGGATACAAGCCATGCATAGGCTCTGAATATCCCCCGGGCAAATACATTTTCGGCGATCTTTGGATTATTTTTCGCCAAAAAATACATTAATAAACCGATCGGCCATGACAACAACGGAATATTTCTCTTTCGAAGTATCATTGGCCGAAGCTTGATCATTATTGAACTGTGTTTCATAGAATATATCTGTCAGTTTCCCGTTATTCTTCCGGATCCTTAAATTCCTTGGCGATCTCGTCCGAAAGCTCTTCATCAAGATCCACAAAGAAATCTACTTCCTCGTCCGCACTGTCATCTACCTGAGCCGCTTCAAGATCGGTATAATAGAACTCCATATCGTATTTCTTGATCAGCATCTTACAGAATTTGGCCGCCTCAGCTTCGGAATCGAAAATCCTTGCCTGGTCTATCGAATCGGTCAGTCCGGGCGACTCCGTTCCCTGCACGATCTTTTTCTTCCCTGTGAAATAGGCTATTCCGGTAGGAAAATCGATTTTCAGAACATACATATATTTACTCCTCCCCATTTTCAACGGTTATACCGTTCAATATCAATATTTCATCCCCGCATCCGCTGTCTGACGATCTCGTATGCAAGAACTCCCGCCGCTACCGAAGCATTCAGCGAATCAATATCACCTTTCATCGGTATCGATGCAGTGATATCACAGTGTTCCCTGACCAGTCTTGAAACGCCGTCACCTTCATTGCCGATCACGAGCCCTATAGGGCCTTTCAGATCGCAGTCATACATGCAGTCGCCGCCCATATCGGCACAGACGAACCACAGCCCTTTTTCCTTGAGTTCTTCCATCGTAGCCGTCAGGTTTGTAACCTTCGCTACCGGAGTATAATTTAAGGCCCCTGCCGAGGTTTTGGCAACCGTCGAGGTCAGCCCCGCGGCTCTTCTCTTGGGAATTATGACTCCGTGGGCCCCGGCAAGATTGGCTGTTCTTATGATCGCACCGAGATTGTGCGGATCCTCGATCCCGTCCAGTATAAAGATAAACGGTGCTTCATTCTTTTGCGCTGCAGCCTGCAGTATATCCTCCACCGAAGCATATTCGTATGCCGCCGCATACGCGATAACGCCCTGATGGTTGTGTGTCTGGGACATCTGGTCCAGTCTTTCCTTTTTGATGAACTGGACTACCGTATCCTGTTTTTTCGCCTCTCTCAGGATACTCTTTACGGGACCGTCCTGACAACCGTCCTGAACAAGCAGCCTGTCAATCGTCTTGCCTGCCCGGAACGCCTCAAGAACGGCATTTCGTCCCTCTATGGTCAATTCTTCGAATCTCATAATTTTTTCTCCATGCCCTGCTTTATAAGATATATCAGCCGCCCGGTCCTGCCCTTCGCGTACAGATACCCCATCAGCGCCTCAAAGCCGGTAGCCGTATGATAATCGGTAACAGACGCATTTTTAGGACAGCTGGAGGATTTCACGTTCCTCCCGCGTTTAAATACGGCTGTTTCTTCTTCATCCAGCTCATCCTCTACGGCACGGAACATCTCGCATTGCGCAGAAGCCTTAACATAACCGACTGCCGCCTTATTCAGGTCGCTTACATGGGATATTCCCCGTTCTACGAGCACCGATCTTACAACCAGCTCGTAAATGCAGTCTCCGAGGTAAGCGAGTACCAGCGCCGGCATGGCATTTACATCCCTTGCGGGAAGATCAAATTCATTCAAAATGCCGGAAAGTATATCTGATTCCATGTTCTGATACGATCCTTCTTTATCCGATCAAAAATATCATGCAAGATGCCATTTCACACCTTCACGTGTGTCTTCAAGCACAATACCCTTTTCAAGCAGCTCTGCGCGGATCCTGTCGGCCTCGGCGAAGTTTTTCTCCTTCTTGGCCGCCTTGCGCAGCTCGATCTGTTCAAGGATATACTTTTCAAGTTCCGCATCGACTCCCGAACCCTCAGCTTCCGCAACTACCGAAAGGTCAAGGCCCAGAACCTCATCAAAGCTGGTAATGAGTGCCAGTTTGGTTGCGGCATCAGTATCTGCCTTCAAAACGTCATACAAAACCGTTATGGCTGTAGATGTATTGATATCTGCAGAAAGAGCATCCGAGAATTTCTGTCTGTACTCATCGAAAACAGCTCCGTCAGCAGCATTTTCATTGACTTTATATATGAATTTCCTGGTATTCTCTCCGGATTGGGTATCCGACCCGTTTCCTGTACCTGTGATCTCGGTCTTTACAGCTTTTCCGGCACTGACAGCCTCCTCCGCGATGGCATTCACACGGGCCTTAAGCTTGTCAAATGCAGCTTTGGTGTTGTCAAGCGCATCCCAGGAGAATTCAAGGGGCTTGCGATAGTGGGACTGAAGGCAGAAGAATCTGTAGATCAGCGGATCGTAGCCTTTTTCTTCAAGTAATGATACCGTGAGCAAAGTTCCTTTGGATTTGCTGATCTTTCCTTCGCGGTCGTTCAGGTGATGAACGTGGAACCAGTAATTGCACCATTTGTGACCGAGATAAGACTCGCTCTGGGCGATCTCATTGGTATGGTGAGGGAAGATATTGTCCACACCGCCGCAATGAATATCCATATATTCGCCGAGATGCTTCATACTGATGCACGAGCACTCTATATGCCACCCGGGATATCCGACACCCCAGGGACTGTCCCATTTCAGAGCCTGATCCTCAAATTTTGACTTTGTGAACCAAAGTACGAAGTCATTCTTGTTGCGCTTGTTCTCGTCCTCGGTTACGTCGTCGCGCACGCCTACATACAGTTCTTCCTCATTCTGATTGCCGAACCTGAAATATTCGTCCAGCTTCGAAGTGTCAAAATAGACATTTTCACCTGCTTTATAAGCATAGCCCTTCTCAAGCAGGACCTCGATCATATGTATGAATTCATCGATGCAGTTGGTTGCGGGCTCCACAACATCGGGTCTTTTGATGTTCAGCTTACGGCAGTCATCAAAGAACGCGTCGGTATAGAATTTGGCGATCTCCATTACGGTCTTGTGCTCACGCTGTGCGCCCTTGACCATCTTATCCTCGCCGTCATCGGAATCTCCGGAGAGATGCCCCACATCAGTGATGTTCATGACTCTCTTTACATCGTATCCGACATAGCGCAATGTCTTCTCAAGAACATCTTCGCAGATATAGCTGCGAAGATTGCCGATATGTGCATAATGATAAACCGTGGGGCCGCAGGTGTACATAGCCACCTTGCCCTCGACATTCGGTATGAATTCTTCTACTTTCTTTGTGAGTGTGTTATATATCTTAAACATTTTAGTTTTCTTTCCTTTCTGAACACCTCATCCGGCACCTTCGGTGCCACCTTCCCCTCAAGGGGAAGGCTTTTGTTAAACCTACTGTTTTTGCCTTTCCTTCGAGGGGAAGGCTTTTGTTAAACCTACTGTTTTGCCTTTCCTTCAAGGGGAAGGCTTTTGTTAAACCTACTGTTTTGCCTTCCCC
>JAGCZE010000434.1 GCA_017960415.1 Lachnospiraceae bacterium | reverse complement strand
TATCGGTGAGAACGAGCATGCGGATTTTGACGAATATCTGCATTGCAAGAGCCTCCTTTTCAAACAATGCCGTCACGGTGCTGCCAATGCCGACGATTCTCATTGGAAAAAGATTGTTGCAGATGCAGTCTGTGAAGTTGAGACATTCGGTATTGATGAGAATTTTGCCGGAAACGGCGTAGCTGTAGATCACAAGGATATGCTTGCTTCAAATATCAGATTTACGAATGACGGCGGAGACCTTGGCATCGAATTTGATGTTAAGGGTTCGTTTGAAGATCATGTCAGTCTTTCGATCCCTGGCAGGTTTAATGTTTACAACTCACTTGCGGCAATTTCGGTTTGCAGGCATATTGTGAAAAATAAAGAAAGTATTTTAAGAGGGTTGAAAAAGACGAAGGTTCTCGGAAGGCTTGAGCCGGTAAAGATCAGTGACCGGTTTTCACTTATGATAGATTATGCTCATAATGCCATGGCTCTTGATAGTCTGCTTAAAACCCTGCGTGAATACAATCCCGGAAGACTTGTTTGTTTGTTCGGCTGCGGAGGCAACAGAGATAAGGAAAGACGTTATGAGATGGGTGAAGTCAGCTCGAAGCTGTCCGATCTGACGGTTGTTACATCGGATAATCCGCGATTTGAAGAGCCTCTTGATATCATTAATGATATACTGCAGGGTGTACGTAAGGCTTCCGGCTGGTATGTTGTTATTCCCGACAGACGCGATGCGATCCGTTATTGCATAGAAAATGCAAAGGACGGCGATATGATAATTCTTGCCGGAAAAGGGCAGGAGGATTATCAGGAGATCAAGGGTATCAAATATCATATGGACGAGAGGGAAATAATAGCAGATATTATTGAAGACCTGAAAAAATCCGGGAAATTTGTTTAAATACATAAATTCAATATAAATGGCGAAATCAGATTATTTCCGGAGAAAATATCGGTATAGATAATTTGAGAATAGTCTACAAGAATAATTTGGGGAGGAGGTGACAACATGTTTGCTGACATTATAGTCGATATTTCGACCGAAAACCTTGATAAAACCTATCAGTATTCGATCCCGGAGAAGCTGACGGATAAGGTTAAGGCAGGAGTTCCCGTGACAGTACCCTTTGGCAGAGGAAGTCGTACCCTCAGCGGATATGTTGTCGGAGTTTCGGACAGACCCAAGATCGACCCTGAAAAGATAAAGCCTATCATATCAATAAAAGAAAAGGAAAATTCTATTGATTCCAAGATGATCGCACTGGCGTGGTGGATGAAGGAGCAGTTCGGATCCACCATGAATGACGCGCTGCATACCGTTATTCCGGTGAACAAAAAAGTGAAAGAAAATGTTGCCAGAAGGATATTTCCGAAGGAATCCACAGAGGAACTAAAAGCCAGACTCGGTGAAGCCGTAAGGAAAAAACACGTGGCAAAGCAGCGCTTTCTTGAAGAACTGCTCTTAGCCGGATCGCTTGATTACGATCTTACGATCAAAAAACTGAATATTTCCGGAACGACCATAGCAAAGTTCGAAAATGAAGGAGCGATCCGGATTGAGAGTTCGCAAGTTTACCGCAATCCGTTTTCAGAGGTGGACAGGAGCGGCTTTGTAAAGCCGATCCTGAATGCGGAGCAGGCTGCAGTAGCAGATTCTGTCATTGCTGCGGTACGTGAACTATATAATAAAAGATCAACCAGGGATACAGAATTCAGTAAAAACGAGTCTGACAGTAAGAATAAAGTGAGCGCCAACTGTCTGATCCACGGTATCACTGGTAGCGGCAAGACCGAGATTTATATGGCTGTGATCGATGAGGTTCTTGCGCAGGGCAGACAGGTGATCATGCTTATACCTGAGATTTCGTTGACTTACCAGACAGTGAAGCGTTTTTATATGCGCTACGGAGACAGGATCTCGATCATCAACTCGAAGTTATCGGGCGGTGAGAGATATGACCAGTATCTAAGGATCAAAAGAGGCGAAGCCGACATATGCATCGGACCGCGTTCGGCAGTGTTTGCGCCTTTTGACCGACTTGGACTGATCATTATGGACGAGGAGCATGAAGGCAGCTATATTTCGGAGAAGGCTCCAAGATACAGCGCCAGAGAAGTGGCATTTAAAAGGGCGGAAATGGAAGGAGGGGCAGTTATCTTAGGCTCCGCCACACCGTCTCTTGAAGCTTATACCATGGCAAAAAGCGGGAGGATCGGCCTGTATACCGTTCTTAACCGTGCCAATAATGCTGTTCTGCCCGATGTTCACGTCGTTGATATGCGTGATGAACTGAAATCGAAGAACAGAAGCATATTTTCGAGGAAGCTTAAAAGCCTGATCGAAGAACGTCTCGAAAATCATGAACAGATCATGCTGTTTCTGAACAGAAGAGGCTACTCGGGCATGATCAGCTGCCGTGAGTGCGGTCATGTCATAAAATGTCCTCATTGTGATATTTCACTGACGGTTCATAATAATTCGACTATGGTATGCCATTACTGCGGCCATACAGAGCCGCTTGCATCGGTTTGTCCGAAATGCGGTTCAAAATATATCGGTTCATTCGGGATCGGTACTCAAAAGGTTGAAGAACAGATCAAAGCAGCATTTCCGACAGCAAGGGTTTTGAGGCTTGACGCAGACACCACCAGGAACAAGAACAGCTACGAAGAGATCCTTTCAAGCTTCGCAAATGAAGAAGCTGATATTCTTGTTGGTACTCAGATGATCGTGAAAGGTCACGACTTCGGAAAATGCACGATTGTCGGTATACTGATTGCCGATATGTCCCTTTATTCACCTGATTTCAGGGCGGGAGAAAGGACTTTCCAGCTTCTGACTCAGGCTTCCGGACGCGCAGGCCGTGGAAAGCTCAAGGGTGATGTGGTGATCCAGACCTACAATCCTGATCATTATTGCATCGAAACTGCTTCAAAAGCAGATTATCAGGCTTTTTACGATGAAGAGATGTCATACAGGAAGATCATGGATTATCCTCCTGCGAAATGTATGCTGACGATCATACTGGAATCAAAGGATGAGCAATATGTTATAGGACAGTCAGAAAAGATCGCTGTCCTTTTGAAAGATGAGTTTTCGGGCAATAAGCAGTTCCGGCGTATTATCGGACCCGCCGACGCTCCTCTGTATAAAGCCAATGATTTTTACAGACGTGTAATTTCGGTCAAGTCGGGTGATTACGGTCTTCTGGTTCAGGTCAAGGATTTTGTACAGGAATATGCGGATTGCACAGTAGAGCGTTCTCCGGCGGATAAATTAAAATATGACTTTGTATTTAATTAACTCAAACTTCCCACACCAATAAGGTGTGACGAACCTTGAAAATTCAATATTTTAGCCTATAAATAGGGCATAAATACCTTT
>JAGCZE010000433.1 GCA_017960415.1 Lachnospiraceae bacterium | reverse complement strand
TAAGAATAACAAAAAGATTTTGGAACGGGCGCCCCGGGAATAGTCCCGGGGCGCCTGCTCCGAATGATCATCCGTATATCTTCATACCCTTCTCGATCGCGCGGTTCAACGCACTGAACAGTGCATTGACCGAGGAAGCGATGATATCGTCATGTATACCGGCGCCCCAGACAACGCTGCCGTCCTTCAGTGTAATGCTGACGTACGTGATAGCCTGTGAAGACGAGCCTGTTGCGAGGGCGTGCTCTTCGTAAGTCAGGTTGGAAAACACGATGCCGAGATTCTGCTTTAATGCGTTGCTGACAGCATCCAGACGACCGTTTCCTTTTGCGATAAGGTCCCGGACCTGACCGTCCGTTTCAACCGTGAGCGTAACGGTTATGTCATCATTGCGGACAAAGTGGTAATCCAGCAGTTTGAGGGTTGTATTGATGTTGATATAATTCCTGGTAAATACGTCGAGTACCTCTGCGGGGGAGAGCTCGGCGTGTTTTTTGTCCGAAACTCCTTTGACGGTATATCCCACATCCTCGCGCATCTTCGAAGGAAGGATATAGCCGAAATTATGCTCAAGGAGATAGCCGATCCCACCTTTGCCGGACTGCGAGTTGATACGGATGACATCGGTTTCGTACTCCCTGCCGACATCTTCCGGATCGATGGGAAGGTAAGGAACGGTCCATTTGTCACAATGATTCTCTGTACGCCATTTCATGCCCTTGGCAATAGCATCCTGGTGAGATCCCGAAAATGCCGCAAATACAAGCTTGCCGGCATAGGGCTGGCGGTCGTATACCTGCATCCGGGTAACGCGCTCGTACAATTCCGCGATGGAAGGCATATCCGAAAAATCAAGACCCGGATCGACTCCCTGTGAATACATATTAAGGGCAAGCGTGATGATATCTGCATTGCCGGTCCGCTCCCCGTTTCCGAACAGGGTTCCCTCAATGCGGTCGGCGCCGGCAAGAAGGCCCAGCTCGCAATCGGCTACGGCACAGCCCCTGTCGTTGTGGGGATGGAGCGAAACGATCACGGAATTCCTGTATTTGAGATTGTCACACATATATTCGATCTGATCTGCGTAAATATGCGGCGATGACAATTCGACCGTTACCGGAAGATTGATGATCACCTTGCGGTCGGGGGTGGGCTTCCAGATATCGAGCACGGCATTGCAGACCTCAAGCGCGAAATCCGGTTCGGTTCCCGTAAATGATTCGGGGGAATACTCATATCTGTAGTTTGCACCGGTTTCCGCCGCAATCTTGTTGAAAAGCCTGGCGCCGTCGGTAGCGATCTTCTTGATGTCTTCCTTTGATTTGCGGAAAACCTGCTCGCGCTGCGCGAGAGAGGTTGAATTGTACAGATGTACAATAGCGTTCTTGCAGCCCTTGAGGGCTTCGAAAGTCTTTCTGATAATATGTTCGCGTGATTGTGTGAGAACCTGCACGGTCACGTCATCGGGAATCAGATCCCGGTCGATCAGAGCCCGCAGGAATGTGTATTCGGTCTCACTTGCAGCGGGAAAACCAATCTCAATCTCCTTGAAACCTATATTTACGAGAAGTTTGAAAAATTCGAGCTTTTCTTCAAGATCCATCGGTATGACCAGTGCCTGGTTACCGTCCCGCAGATCCACCGAGCACCAGATGGGTGCTTTTTCGACGCAATCTTTGGCTGCCCATCTGCGGGTGGGGTTCTTGACTGTGAAAAACTGGCGTGTATATTTTGATGTGTTCTGCATGATCCCAAACCTCCGATATTGGTTATTTCTGGCGGTGATCACGGATGAGCGGATTTTGCCTTGCAGCATTTTCGTAGCTGATACAGCGAAGCTGATGAGCTTTTTGTGAAGCAGAAACGTTCATCCTGTGATGCTTGAATTCCTCTCTAGTGCGACTACACCGGTACGGCATAGTTCAATGATACCGAGCGGTTTTAGGACTTCGATGAAGGCATTGATCTTGGCGGGTTCGCCGGTGACCTCAACACATAAGGTATGAGGATTGTAGTCAATGACCTTTGCGCGGTAGATCTCGGCTGCGGCCATGACTTCGCTGCGGTTTTCGGGGGTATTGTTGACCTTGGCGAGCATCAGTTCGCGTTCCACGCTCTGTGACTGTTCCAGCTCTTCCACATATTTTACATTGTGAAGTTTTTTAAGCTGGTTGATGATCTGTGTCCTGATGTAATCGTCACCGCGCAGTGTGATGGTAATACGCGAAAAATCGGGATCGTCGGTCTCACCTACGGTAAGTGAGTCGATGTTGAAACCGCGGCGCATGAACAGACCCGACACACGGGCCAGAACGCCGTATTTATTCTCTACGAGGGCAGCTATGACATAGCGGTTTACCTGTATTTTGGGTTCGTCTGTCTTTATCATAATCTTCCTTTCGACATATAGCGCCGGCTGATCGGGCGCCGTATGCTATGATTTTTGGATTATATGAGAGGTCAAAACTCATCGGACCTGATTGTGATCAGATCATCGGTATTGCCGTTCGGCGGCAGCATCGGCAGGACCAGTTCATCGCTGTCTATTGTAACGTCGATAAGGAACGGGCCGTCATATTTATACCCTTCCTCGAAAGCAGTCCTGAATTCGGTGATATTCGAAACTCTTCTTCCGGGGAGCCCGAAGCCTTCGGCAACCTTGACAAAATCTGTCCGTCGGGAATCCAGGGTAGTAAATGAGTAGCGTTTTTCGTAAAAGTAGGTCTGCCATTGATGGACCATGCCGAGAACCCGGTTGTTCATGATAATGATTGTTACCGGAATATTGTATGTTACAGCGGTTGCAAGCTCTGTCAGGTTCATACCGAAGCTGCCGTCTCCGGTGATCAGGATGACTCTGTTGCCGCTTGCGATATGAGCACCGATCGAAGCACCGAGGCCGTATCCCATGGTTCCGAGTCCGCCGCTTGAAGCAAATCTGCGGGGTCTGTCGAAGCTGACATACTGGGCGGTCCACATCTGGTGCTGTCCTACATCTGTAGTAATGACAGTATCACTGTCTTTGATCTCATTTATACAGTCAAACAGCGTCTTCGGAGAAATGCCGTTGCCTCTTGTATCTTCGGCGATCCTGCGTATTTCCCTGCCTTTTGCTTTGTACAGGTCTATCTGTTTTGTCCAATCAGGATGGCGTCTGTGTTCACACCGTTCCATGATCCTCGTAAATGAAGAAACGATATCTCCGATGATCCCGAGATCCACGCGGACGTTTTTGTTGATCTCTGCCAGATCGGTATCCAGCTGTATGATCCTTGCATTCGGTGCATAATTACTCAGATTGCCTGTCGCACGGTCACTGAAGCGGACACCTACACCGAGTATCACATCGGCTTCACGATTGGCCATCGAAGATGCATAGAGTCCATGCATTCCCTGCATGCCGAGGAAGCGTTCGTAAGCAGTCGGGAGTACGGAAAGGCCCATAAATGTACAGCCGATATAGGCATCGATCTTTTCGGCCAGTGCCTTCACACTGTCGCTGAGGCCGGCACCTGCGGCACCTCCGCCGATATAGATGTAAGGGCGTTCGGCTTCGTTGATCAGCGCAACAGCCTCGTCAATAAGCTCGTCGCCGGCTTTGTGCTGCTCGTAGCATTCAACGATGCCTGCGGGCGTGAATTCGCATTCCGCTGTCTGGACATCCTTGGGAATATCGATAAGAACGGGTCCGGGTCTTCCGGATTTTGCTATCTGGAAGGCTTCGCTGATAGTATCCGCAAGTTCACCGACATCGCTGACAAAATAGTTATGTTTTGTGATAGGCATTGTGATGCCCGTAATATTAATCTCCTGGAAACTGTCACGGCCGATCAGGGAAGTCGCAACATTGCCGGTGATGGCTACCATCGGGATGGAGTCGAGCATTGCGGTGGCGATCCCTGTGACAAGGTTTGTGGCGCCGGGACCGGAGGTAGCGATGACTACGCCGACTTTTCCGGTAACTCTGGAATAACCGTCGGCGGCATGCGCCGCGCCCTGCTCCTGAGCGGCCATGTAATG
>JAGCZE010000432.1 GCA_017960415.1 Lachnospiraceae bacterium | reverse complement strand
TCCCATAACATAAGTTAGTAAGACCCCTTGAAGACGACGAGGTTGATAGGGCAGAGGTGGAAGTACGGTAACGTATGGAGCTGACTGCTACTAATAGGTCGAGGGCTTGATCTGAGGCTTTCTGAAGGAAGCGGATGGAATGCCTGTTCTCTATGATTGCAGTTATTCAAAATGAAGAAATTACAGCGGAGTCGTAAGGATGCCGCTTTTTTTATTTCTTGAATATCTAATTTGAGATCTTTATTATAGACTGATCGCCGTTTTTTTATTTTGATATTGACATTTTATATACATAAATGTATCATTATATTTGTAGCGATGAGCGGGTTTTACGCTGAAGCGTATTCCTCGATAGCTCAATGGCAGAGCATTCGTCTGTTAACCGAAGGGTTGTTGGTTCGAGCCCAACTCGGGGAGTCTAGACGAAATCAAAGATTTCGTCCTGTGAGTTTCGTAAACGAAACTCTGAATTTATGAGTTTGCTGTGCAGACTCTTTTTTTTATGCCTTTTTGCGTTGGAGCCGCAATTGACTTTTTTGAGGTATTCTGTTAATTTCAATATATATAACTAAATTACTGTTCACAGTTATACCAACGAAAAGCTCATGAAAGCCTGCTTTCAATCAGCTTTCCGATTGGTGAACAGTAACACATTAATAGATCACAAATCAGCTATCATTCGGAGCAAATATGAAATCTGATATTTTGATTGTCGAAGATGACAACTATATTAATAATCTGATCAGGGATGCGCTGGAAACAGCCGGATATAACTGCATCCAGGCGTTTTCGGGTACGGAAGGTATTTTGCGTGTTCAGACAGGGAGCGCGGATCTGGTTATTCTTGATCTTATGTTGCCGGGAAAGAGCGGCGAAGAAGTTATCCGGGATATTAAGAAGATACGTGATATCCCTGTAATTGTAGTATCGGCGAAAGACAGCGTAGATTCGAAGATCGAGCTGCTGAAGCTCGGAGCAGATGATTATCTGACGAAACCGTTTGATATCAAGGAATTGGAAGTCAGGGTCGAGGTCAGGCTCAGACGCTATTATGAAAGACAGAGGCTGAAATCGTTGGAAACCGGTAATGAAGCAGATCTGACTTCTGCAAATAATATCAATAACCTAAATGTTAAGGATATTAATAAAGATGGGTATAATCAAAACAATATAAGGGTCGGAATAGATCCGGGTACTGATTCTAATTTTATTGCTAACAACAATATAGGTAACGGACATATTCGGGATTTAGGCACAGATAGTGATTATAACAGCATTTCAGATAATATTCAAAGAACTGCCGACAGATGCGCGGGTTCGATCTTCTATAAGGAAATCGAACTGAATCCCGGGAATTATTATATTAAGGTAAATAACAATCCTGTCGATCTTACGAAGCACGAATTCAGGATAATGGAGCTGCTGATAAAGAACCCCGACAAAGCATTTTCCAAGCAGGCTATTTACGATTATGCCTGGGATGACGTGTATATCGGGGAGGATAAGACCATAAACGTTCATATCAGTAATATACGGAAGAAGCTGAAAGTGTACACCGATACGGATTATATTGATACCGTATGGGGAATCGGATTTAAGCTGGCAAGGTAAAGATTAAAAGTTTTTCTTAAACATTTCTTTAACATTTATTTGCGATTTTTGAATATTTAAACTGTATGATAAAGGTCAGAGAGAGGGAAAAGAGCGGGGTGACCTGCAGGAGCCCTGTTCTCGGGCCTTTTTTTGAGAGGTGGCGATAGCGAGGAAGCTGATTGTTGCAAGCACCGATCACAGGCTTTATGATAACAGTTTGGTTTGAGCAATTCTAATAAATATTTTATTACATACACAGGAGAGGAAAAAGATGGAGTATATCTTGGAAACAAAGGGTTTGACAAAGACCTACGGCAGGAAAAATGCCCTCGACAATGTTTCGGTTCACGTTGCGCAAGGCGATATCTATGGTCTTGTGGGGCGCAATGGTGCTGGAAAGACTACATTGATGAAGATCGTGGGCGGTCTCGCAAATGCAACTCAAGGAAGTTTCGAGATGTTCGGAAAACCGGGCTGTGGGATCGGCGACATGGCCAAAGAGCGGGGACTGCTGATCGAGGATCCCGGGTATTATCCGGATAAGAGCGGGTTCGAAAATATCTATATTAAATGCCTGGCGCTCGGGATCAAGGACAAGAATGAGCCCCGGAGGCTGCTTGAGATGGTAGGACTTGAAAGTGCGGGCAAGCTTCATGTGAAAAAATATTCTTTCGGTATGAAGCAGAGGCTCGGAATTGCCCTGGCATTTGTCGGTAATCCGAAGCTGATGATCCTTGACGAACCCATCAACGGATTTGATCCCGAAGGCATCAGTGCTATGCGTGAGCTGATCCTGAAAAAGCATGCGGATGGAACCACGTTTATCATATCGAGTCATATTCTCGATGAACTCTCGAAGATAGCGACAAAATACGGCTTTATCAATAATGGCAGGCTGGTTGAGGAAAGCGAAGCCGGGGCTCTGAAGGAAAAATGCAAATCGAAGATCGAGCTGATCGCCGACAATCCCTCGGGTGCGACTATTGTACTGGAACAGCTCGGATTCACGAATTATAAGGTGTTCGACGGTGGCAGGACAGAGATTTATGAGCAGCTTGACAGGACCGGTGATATCACGAACGCTCTGGCGGCGAAGGGGATCGCGACGCTGGAGATCGTGAAGAAATACGAGTCATTGGAGAATTATTATCTGGATCTGCTGGATAAGGAGGATAAGTGATATGAGCAGGATATTAAGATCCGATTTCTACAGATTATTCCGCAGCCCGGCCTTCTACAGTGTGCCGGCTATATTGGCCGTATCCCTGATCCTAAGCCTGTTCGGCGGCAGGGAGGCGGTTGCGCCGTCGGAGCTCGGCGGGATATTATCCGACACAAAATCGATGTTATCCGCAGTAATCTTTATCGCTGTCGACATTGTTGCGGTATATCTCTGGAACAGTGAACATAAGCACGGATACATCAAAAATATAGCCGGGATCGTCAGTGGACGGCATATTCCTTCATTATCGAAGATGACCGTCGGAATAGTGATATGCCTGGCCTACACAATAATCTCGATGCTTTATGTTATCATCACAGGTCTGTTCTTTGGCGGCATTAAGATCGACGAACTGCCTGTAAGCGGGCCGCTGACCGAATTATTACTGATGGTACTTGCCGGATTTGCTTCTGTAGCGATCATGCTGTTATTGTACGAGCTTTTCCACAGCACGACTGCATGCTATATTACCGCGATCGTGCTTTGGACCGGTATGCTCGAGAATATCATTGTCCAGCTTGCATATCTTGCATTTAAGTGGGAAAAGACCCCCAGATATCTGCTGATCTATGGTTTGAGCTGGGAAAATGCGGGCACTTACGAGGACGTGATCAGAACTGTTCTGTATATAGTTGTATGTATCGCAGGAACAGTATTTGTGGCGAGAAAGCAGGATATCAGGGCATAAAGAAGCCCGTGA
>JAGCZE010000431.1 GCA_017960415.1 Lachnospiraceae bacterium | reverse complement strand
TCCCGTCGACCGGAGAAATCTGACTTTTCGCTCGCAACACACTATTATTTCCCTGCCATTGGGCATCCCTCAAATGTGTGAAAATAACAGACTTCTGGCTTTTATGCCAGAAACTTATTGAAAATTCCGTCAATTTAGGGTATCATTCTAATGTAACGGCATTGGCAGATCAGCTATATGCCGGTTACATTACAAAACTATGTGAGGTGTACGGCCGAAGCAGCTTATTCGGTGTTCAGGCCGTAAAAGGAAGGAGAACAAAGATGGGTTTATTTGACAAAGTTATGAGTTCGGTAAATGATGTGGTTTCAGGCATTGCCGGAGGCGCAGCCGGAGGACTTAAGTCCGAGTGGACACAGGATCGCAGGATACAGCTTGCGGATCCGATGCCCGAAACACTCGAGCAGCTCAAAGCAGCCGTAGACGTAACCGATCCCGGAAGCGTTGCGGCATATTGGGTATATGCAGTTATGTGCCTTACTGCCGATTATGATATCGGTATGTCTATGATGAAGTATCTGTTTGCGGATCTCGAGCCCTTCGGAAGAGGCTTTACCGAAGGCGGCAAGATGGGAAAAGCCGGTTGGGATACATATTTCAATGAGAGACTTCAGGACGATGATTACCGCTGGCTGCCCCGCGCATATTTCGAAGGCGCTACCGCATCCAACGGATTCCATCCTTCACAGCCTCTTGCTGTAAAGCTGTACTACAACAAGCCCAACACCGAAG
Organism: Lachnospiraceae bacterium; assembly: GCA_017960415.1. The sequence continues at coordinate 1,794 of JAGCZE010000431.1, read as the reverse complement.
CGATCAATGCCCAGACCTTAGAGCAGCTGGGCCGCCTGAATATAGTTTACTACGTAAAGAGCAACGCAGCCGGCTATCAGGTTAATTTCGAGCTGAGCCGTTTCGATGGCAGCGACCGCTTCTACGTAACCAAGGGAACCGCTTCCTCCGGTCTGTTCTATGACCAGCGCTCGGCCCTCACCGCCGAAGCCAGGGCGAAGCTCTACACTTAAGACATCCGCCAGAACAAACTGCTGTTATCAACGGATAGAAAATAACACGAAGAAATTAGAGGTTGTCACAATAGATGTTTTATCGTCTGTTGTGACACCTCTTTCTTTGTAATGCTTTGATTCAGCCAGTTCTGACGGAAACCTCGGCAGAAAGTGCGGCGGCCCCCTATAATTTTTTACGGTGCATTTTTCGCCACTACTTTGGCCAGCTCCTTGCATCTGCGGATCAGGCCGTGGGCAATCTCCCCGTATTTGGTGCCGTAGTAGAGCGGATCGTTCAGCGACATACCCAGATACGTGCTGGCGACCAGCTTAACCGCAGGCGAGTAATGCATTATACAATACGGCGCAAAATCAGCTTCCCAGCCCATGTTGATATAATTGTTGACATAGGTGCGCGAATTGGTCACAAGGTCAATAAGCGCTTTGTTGATATCGGTGAAATTATAGAAAAACATCCTCGTCTGGGTAAAACCATCCGCAATCTTCGGAATGCTGTTGTTGATCCTCTCCGCCTCCTCGATCGCCTTTTTAAAATTATCCATGGCATTTATATAGTAAGTGAAGCCACCGGTGGTCTGCCTGTCGAGAAAACTGAACCGGTTACCTTCGTAAGCCGCAACCGCATCGGTATTCATAAGGAACTGACCGATATAATTTGAATTGACAAGCGCAGCATCCATATGATCCAGAACCGCTTCGTAATTATCCTCAAAGCTGTATTCTTTGCTTACGTCAAGCTCTTTATAGATCGAATCACTGTTGTAGCGTCTGAAGATTATATCATATTCCCCAAAAGCATTTATCAGCTTACTCATCTCATTGGAATTGAACTCTTCCTTCATGTTATGATGATAACGGACGATACCGTAAGCCGGTTTCAGGACATTTTCATTAAAGAACTTGATGAATCTCGAGAACTCCGCGTTAAATTCAAGAGTTTCCAAAGCAAGTTCATATAGCTCCACCACAACCTGTCTGTCCTTATATTGCATGCCCTCGCGGTCCTCTTCATTGAGGAACTTTTCGCGGTCTTCCTTCTTGAACAGCCATCCGTTCTTGCGGCCGAAATCATAAACAGGGCCGCGCTCCAGCTCGTGAGCCAGCTTTGTTAAAGCATCTTCGGTATCCCAAAACTGCTCACCGCACTTTGTCGAGTTGATCAGCTCGATGGTCGCTTTCGTTTGTTTGTTCAATCTGTAAAAAATCGAAGCGACATCGTTTCTGTTCATATTCCTGGCATTTGCGAGGTCCGGCAGGCGGACTCCGTCTTCGTCGACCTCAACCACTTTATTTTCTTCTTCACTCATCCTGTGTATTCTCCTTTGGACCAGGTTTTATTTACGGCGCATTCTTTGCCACGCTCTTGGCCAGTTCTTTGCACCTTTTGATCATATTTACCGCCATCTCATTGTATCTTGTTCCCTTTTTCAGGGGATCGTCAGCCGAAAGCGACATGTATAACCAATTATTGGCAACGCCTATGACTGTCGGACTATAGTGCATTATTGCATAAGGAGCATCGGTCGAGTTGGTCTTAAAATTGTTGATGACGTGAAGTGCCACGTTTAACAGCTCCTCG
>JAGCZE010000430.1 GCA_017960415.1 Lachnospiraceae bacterium | reverse complement strand
CAGGGGTTTATCTGAATGTCGGAATCGGCAGCCCGACGCAAAAACTGCTCGATTTCCCCAAATGCGCGGAAGAGGCGACCGGCGCGGCGCTTGTCTGCATCGGCGATCCGGATATATTCTTCGCGGAGTACGATCTTGTGGAAACGGAGGAGATACCCGAAGCTGCGGCGAGATTCGTTTCAAGGCTTGGCGGTTCCGTAAAGCAGAACAATCTTGAGGAAGTGAAGAAATACTTCGAGTATCTTGAAGACAGAAAGGCCACGCTCATCGGGCGGCCGATGCTCAGGAACTACATGGCATACAGTTCGGCGCTCATGCTGCTTGAATATGCAAGCGAAAACGGTGAGGAAGAGATGCTGGACGATGTCTTTTCCGAACTTTCCTCAGGTCATGAGGATATCGATAACATATTCGACAGACTGCGCGATATTGCCGTAAAGATAACGGAAGCACGGATAGAAAAGAGCAGGCTGAGCAAAAAGGATTCCGAGCCCGCGCACGAACTTCTGAACAGGATCAGGGCGGTGATCGCGGACAAACTCTGCGACAGCATGCTTTCGCTCGACGTTCTGGCGGACGAGTGCGGAGTATCGCCTTCGTATCTGAGCAGATACTTTAAGCAGCGGATGGACTGCACGCCGATGGCATATGTCGAGAATGCGAGAATGGAGATCGCGAAGGATCTGCTGAAGAGCACCGATCTTTCGCTCGACGAGATCCTGGAGCGCGCGGGATACATAGACAAGAGCAATTTCATAAGAAAGTTCAAAAAGAAAGAGGGCGTAACGCCGATGAGCTACAGAAAGAATTTCAGGGATGAAGAAAGGGCCTGACCGGAGGATGACCGGCGGTAACGCGATACAAAATAAACAGATGACTGTTCAGAGAGCACTGTCAAAAGACAGTGCTCTCTTTGCGTCAATATGCAGAATCTGACATTTGCATATTTTTGTTATTCAGTCTCTGCATATCGGATTGTCGAAAACTGTACCGGAGCCCAAAGAGCAGTTTGTGACTATTGAGAAGCCGGCGGGGAAGGAATTAAACTTGAGTCGAAGCAGGGACATCCGCCTGCAAAAAAAGCGGAGGAGGGGATGAAATTGAACGGGGCTGATAAGCAAACGCCAAGAAGAGGAACGATCGCCAAGTCGTTCAGGCGATACTGGGATATGTATCTGCTGCTTATTCTTCCCATCATTTATTTCTGTATATTTAAGTACAGGCCGATGGGAGCGCTGATAATCGCGTTTAAGAACTTCAAGATCAAACAGGGGTATTTCGGAAGTCCCTGGGCGGCGGACCACGGTTTTCAGCATTTTATCAGATTCTTCAAAAATGCGTATTTCATTCAGATACTGAAGAATACGGTAAGTCTTTCGGTCCTGCAGCTGCTCTTCTCGTTCCCGGTGCCGATCATACTTGCGCTGGTAATGAACGAGATAAGAAAGACCAGATTTAAGAAGACGCTGCAGATGGTAACTTATGTACCGCACTTTATTTCAACGGTCGTTCTCGTGGCCATCGTAGATTCGCTGGTAGCTCCCCAGACCGGTATCATCAATCAGCTGATAATGGGAATGGGCGGAAACTCGATCTATTTTGCGAGCAAACCCGAATGGTTCAAGCCCTTGTACATTATCTCGGGCATCTGGCAGAACGCCGGATACAGTTCGATCATTTATCTGGCAACGCTCACGAATATCGATCCGCAGCTGATCGAGGCCGCAAAGATAGACGGAGCGAACAGGATCAAGATCATCGGACATATCATGATACCCGGTATCCTTCCGACGGCGATAACGCTCCTGATCATGGATTTCGGAAAGATCATGAACATCGGATTCGAAAAGGCATATCTTATGCATAATTCGATGAATGCCCAGACCAGCGAGGTTATCGCGACCTATATATACAAGCAGGGCATGGAGCAGCTCCAGTACAGTTACTCGACTGCGGTCGGACTTTTCAATGCGCTGATCAACATAGTCCTTCTGCTGGCAGTGAACAAGATAGCGAAGACGGTTTCGGATACGAGCCTGTGGTAAACGGAGGGTAAGATGAAGGATACAGAAAAGAAAGAAAAAAAAGCCGCAGTGCCCTCTAAGATAAAGGAGAGGGGAACGGACCGGGCGTTCAACATATTTATCTACGTTTTTTCCGCATTGATAATCCTGATCGTCGTTTATCCGCTGATATTTGTGCTGAGCGCGTCATTTTCCAGTCCGTCGGAGATCATCAGGGGCAACGTGATCTTTTGGCCGAAGGGACTGAACTTGGACTCCTACAAGGCAATAATCTCGAATTCCAGGATACTCAGGGGTTACGGAAATACGGTATTCATCTCTGTAGTCGGAACCGCGATAAACATCGCGATGACCACGATGTGCGCATTTCCGCTTTCGAACAAAAAGCTTGCGGGAAGAAATGTCCTTACGATATTCATCACATTTACGATGTTCTTTAATGCGGGCATGATCCCGAACTACCTGCTGATGAAGGACCTGAAGCTGCTCAACTCATATATGGTCCTTATGCTTCCCGGCGCGATCTCCGTATACAACATGCTGGTAATGAGGAATTACTTCCAGTCATCGATACCCGGAGAGCTGATAGAGGCGGCGAGAATGGACGGATGCGGGAACTTGAGGACTCTCTTCAAGATCGTGCTTCCTCTGTCAAAGGCGATCATGGCGGTTATGCTGATCTTTTACGTGGCCGGTCACTGGAATGCATACTTCAGCGCGATGATGTACATCACCGATAAGGACAAATATCCGCTCCAGCTGGTATTGAGAGAGATACTGATACAGGCCTCGTCATATACCGAGGAAGGTTTGGGCCAGGGCTTCAGCGTTGTGGATGCATCGCTTAAGGAAGTCGGAATACAGTACGCCACGATCGTGGTGTCATCGATCCCTGTAATGCTCCTCTATCCCCTGATGCAGAAATATTTTGTAAAGGGCGTAATGATCGGAGCTGTAAAGGGCTGACAAAAATGGGAAATACATCCGGGAGAAACCTGAGATGTTTTCTGATATAATGATATTAAGGGGGTAAAAAATGAAAAAGAGATTTTTAAGCATCATGCTGATCGCGGCAATGGTATTGTCGCTGGCAGCCTGCGGTAAGAAAGAGGATACGACCAAGACGCAGGCTCAGACACAGACGCAGACACAGAGCGGAACAGACAGCAAGGCATCGACGGACACCGGCGCAAAGCAGGACACAACACAGGTCAGCGCGCAGGACATCCAGGCAACCGTTAATTCGGGTGATGTCGTAAAGACGAACGCTGATTGCATCGTAGGCAATATTCCCTGCAAGATGCCCATTGCGGACGGCACGGAAATGAACATCCTTATCCGCTGCACGCTTACCGGATTTGACGATCCTTCGCAGATCAAGGTTTGGCAGGAATATGAGAAGATGACCGGTATCCATGTTAACTGGACAGACATGGGTTCGGACCGTAAGGCCAGAGTTCAGCAGGCTCTTATGGGCGAAGAGGATTTCGATCTGATCCTTAAGGGAAAGATCGCGCAGAGTTCCCTGATCGAATACGGACAGCAGGGTGTTATCCTTGATTTTGCCGAGTATCTTCCCCAGTATGCTCCGAACTGCTGGGCATATCTTCAGAGCCATCCCGATACTCTTGCATGTATCCAGAGCCCCGAGGGCAACATCTGGTCACTTCCCCAGGTAAATGCGGGCGCGGAGCTTCGCGTTTCGAGAAAAGCATGGATCAACAAGACCTGGCTTGACAATCTCGGACTTGCGGTGCCCAAGACTACCGAAGATATCTACAATGTTCTTAAGGCATTCAAGGAACAGGACGCAAACGGAAACGGTGATCCCAACGATGAGATCCCCTTCTCGACAGGTGACTGGGCTTCGCTTCAGGACATTTTCCTCGGCGCTTTCGGCGTCGGAACCAGAGGACAGCATAACCAGGTTGTTGACTGGGATACAAAGAATGACCGCATCCGTCTGATCGGTATCAGCGATGAATATAAGGAAATGCTGCAGTTCATGAACAAACTCTACAGCGAAGGCCTTATGGACGAGGAACAGTTTGATATGGGCAAGACCTGGACCGTAAAGCAGGCCGATAACCGTGTCGGAATGTTCGGAAACACCAACCTTGCGGGTATCACTATGGAAAACGGCTGCGAATGGATCGGTCTTGATGAATCGATCGAGGGACCTAACGGCAGCAAGCTCTGGTCTCCTGTCCGTGCGAACTTCCATTCCGTAGGTAATGCGATCCTTCCCGCTACATGCGACTGCATTCCCGAGGCGCTTGCATGGCTTGATTACTTCTGGACCGACGAAGGAACACTGTTCTATCATTACGGCGTTCTCGGCGATACCTGCATTGACAACGGTGACGGAACCTACTCATACTCGGCGGCTGTTCTCGACGCAATGAACAACGGCGCTTCGTTTGACAGCGCAGTCGGCGCGATCTCGCCTTATCCCGGCGGATCGAACCCCACTGTTGAGGTTGCTCCTTACTTCGGCGGCGGCGAGATGCAGGAGCCCGCGGCAAGCGTTGCAAGGGCACTGTTTGAGTACAAAGCAGATGAGATCTGGCCCGACTTCACATTCACCGAGGAAGAAAACTCCGTTCTTTCTCCCATCAAATCGGATGTGACGAAGACCATCAACGAAGCTACCACACAGTTCATTATGGGCACAAAGTCGTTCGATGAGTGGGACAGCTATGTTGACTCCGTAAAGAACATGGGTGTCGATCAGATGCTTAAGATCTATCAGGCTGCGGTTGACAGGTATCATGCTCTGATGAAATAAAGGGCTGCTTCAATTCGGATGAAATAAACATGGGAAAGACGGTTTTATATCAGTTTGAGAATGATTACAGGGAGATCGATTGCGGCATGTTCTACGCGATCCGCTGCCGGGACGGTTCATTCTTCCTGATCGACAGCGCACATCAGGATTCGTATCGCGATCACATCAGGATCCACGATTTTCTAAAGAGCCTGGTGCCCGAAGGAGAGAAGATCAGGATCGCGGGATGGTTTTTCAGCCATGCTCATCAGGATCATATCGTTAAGTTCATGGATTTTCTGAAGCAGGGTTATACGGACTGCGAGATAGAATGCCTGTATTACAACTTCCCCGATCCCGACGGGCCTTCCTCGGAATACTGGAAGGAGAGCGATCGTGTTACGATGAGGGAATTCGCGGATCTTATGGAAGAGCGTGATGAGCTGAAAAAATATACTCCCCATACCGGAGACGTGATCGGGATCTCGAATCTCAAGATCGATGTGCTGGTTACATGGGAGGATATCGCGCCCGGACCGATCGAGAGATTTAACGATACTTCAACCGTGCTTATGGTCGAAGCGGAAGGACAGAAGATATTCTTTCCCGGAGATGCGGGCGAAGTTGAGGCAAAGATCCTTACGGAAAGATACGGTGAGTCACTGAAGGCGGATATTCTCCAGCTTTCGCATCACGGCTTCAGGGGCGGCAGCGTGGAACTCTATGAGCTCGTCGATGCGCCTGTCGTCCTGATCTCGACCGAGAAAAAGAGGCTGGAAGAGAATCTGGATCGCGAGACTACAAAAAAGGCGCT
>JAGCZE010000429.1 GCA_017960415.1 Lachnospiraceae bacterium | reverse complement strand
TGACGCGCAGTCCCGCCTTATGAGGCTTGTTGTAGCTGTCAAGGAAGCTTGTGAGTTCATCCCCGAGCAATTCGCCCATTTTTTCAACAAAACTCTCCGGCAAAGAAAATCCGTCCATCCGTTGTTCTCCCACTGTATTTATGTTGAATCCGGCAAGTTGACTTTTACCGTTCATTTCATTTTTTAAGCCTCGGCCGGTCCTTGCATCACCCGAGGTTCCGGCTTGTTTACCCGGTATTGGCATCGATCCCGGTTTGCGTATCACCCCAGACTCTGGGCCCTGTAACCTTCGGAAATGATATCCAGTTCCCTGGCGAACTGTGTAAGCGACTCGGAATCGCCCTCCTGATAGATCTTGAAGAACTCATCCTGTATCTTGACTACCTCGCGTTTGTTCGCAACCTTGTACAGATTCTGGATATTGTTCAGGATATCGGCTACTACATTTGACTTCAGATTGAATGAATTCTGTGCGTCCATGATCTCACCGCGTACCAGAGACATTTCCCGGTCCAGAACGACTATGGCCTCAGCGGCCTTCAGCAGTCTTGTTCTGAGGGTCTCAGGCATGTTCTGCTTGTACTTGTACTGCAGTGAATGCTCTATGGTCGCCCAGAAATTCATGGCCAGGGTTCTGATCTGTATCTCGCAGAAAATATCCTTCGGTCCGTGTATCGTCTCAACCCTGTATTTTATGACCATATGATAGCTTCTGTAGCCCGATGCCTTCGTATTCTTGACATAATCAAGCTCTTCGACTATCTTCATGTCGGCACGCTTCCTGATCAGATCGGCGACCGTATAAATATCCTCAATAAACTGGCAGATAATGCGGATTCCCGCTATATCGTCAATATGTGTTTCGATATCATCAAGAGAAATATGCTTCTTCTGCGCTTTTTCCAAAATGGATGATATACTTTTGACTCGTCCGTCCACGAGCTCTATCGGAGAATAGAGTCCGTCCTTTCTGTACGCTTCCCTGATATGCTCGAACTTGACCTTCAGCTCGTCGACTGCAAGGGCATAAGGTTCAAGTATACTTCTCCACATTTGTATTTCCATTATGCAAACCCCCATGCAAAGCATGAATTTTTAAGTCAGTAAACAACTTTATGTCGTTCACTGTATTTCAATGATCTGTGCCGGTCAGTTCCCGTAAATAAACTTTCGAAGCGCTTCTGTATTGGCTTCAAGATCTATCTGTGTCACGAGCATTCCGCGCAGTCTGACATCATGATAGGTTCCTTCGACCGGCAGACGCAGCTCCTCAAATGTAGCGGGGCTGATCGATGAGAGCATCGGAATGAACTGTTCCAGCTGTTCGGATGTAATGTCGGTAATAAGATAAGGCATGCATTTGTTGACAAAGCCCATCATTTCGACACTGTTCATCTTGCTTACGTTGCTGAATATCTCCTTCATCAGCCGGCGCTGTCTCGATGTCCTTCCGATATCCATATACTGCATATCGGCTGTCGGAACCTTTCTGATCCTGCAGTACCCGAGTGCCTGATTGCCGTTCAGATGATTCTTGCCCTCTGTTACCGTCCTGAATTCGGGATTGGAGATATAATTCGTTCTGTTCAGATATGCGGCTTCCTCTGCGGTAAGCTCTATATCCACGCCACCTATCTCATCAACGATTTTTTCAAAACTCTCAAAATTTACAAGACAATAATTGTCGAATTCCATTCCGAGATTGACCTTCAGTGTCTCATAAAGCAACGATACCCCGCCCATCATATAAGCGGCATTGATCTTGTTGTCACTGTGGTTCGGAATGGATACGAGGCTGTCACGTAGTATCGAAGTCAGCTTGACTTTCTTCTGTTCCCTGTTGACCGAAGCTATCATCAGCAGATCGCTGCGGCCGCGGGCCGATCCCGAATCAATGTTTTCTTCACCGATCAGTAGGATATTGTAGACATTTTTCTCCTCCGGAACAGGTGTAGGTTCATCTGTGATCTGAGGAGTTACGACCTCGTAGTCATCGGGTATCTCGGGAACGGGAGATGTTTCCGGTTCTTCCCTGCCGTATTCGAGATCATCCTCGGGAATGTATTCTATTTCATCAACCTCGGTAACAGGCTGATAAGTGACTTTATTGGCGATATATTTACTTCCGATCCTGACAAGTATTCCCTGCCCGGCGGCCGACATGGTCAGCCACAGCATGAAGATCACGACTACAAGTACACTTCCGATCACAATGTAGCCCCATTTCGGAAGCTTCGTAAATAAACCGGCCAGAACGCTCCGCCAATCCGAGGGGCCTTCTGTCTCTTCCCCTTTCGGGGCGTCTGTGTCATCATCGGTGTTGTCTTCGGAACCGGTGTTGGAGTCGTCTATGCCTTCAGTATCCGTCTCTATTTCATCCCAGTTTTCGCTGTCGACCTGATTGATAATGGCATCTCCGATCTCCTCCATTATCTCATAGTCCTGCTGTTCCTGCTCAACTTCCTCAAGTTCTTCCGAAAAATCATCGTTTTCATTTTCAGACCTTCCGTACCGGCCTATCGGAGGCGCTATCTTAATGTCATCATCTTCTTCGGGAACAGTTACCGGTTCAGTAAAAATCTGTTCTGTCTTTTCCTCTGTGTCTGTTCCGGAAATATACGCAGTATCCGATTTTTCCGGATTATCTGGCTGTAAAGCCCCTGCTTCGTCAGCACTATCGATTTTTCCGGCCGAAATGTCATTTTCTTTCTCAGCACCGTCAGTCTTTTCAACGATACCATCGGCTTTTTCGGCGACGTTGCCTGTTTTATCATCAGCACTGTCAGCCTTTTCCATACCCGGGATCTTTATATCACGATCGTCATCCGGTATATCATCCGGAATTATCTCGATCAGATCATCGCCGGCGTTATTGTGCTCCATTGTTTCCCTCCGTATTTTCCCCGTCAAGGAAAACGAACTGATACAGTTTTTCTATATTTTCTTCGATCTTATCACCCATGACAAGGGTCCATGTAACGTTGGTATAGCCGTTATCCACGCCCTTTTTGCCGCTGTCCTTGAAGGTTCCGTCAACCGGTATTCTCAATGATTTGGTCGTATAGATCTTATTTTCGACAACCATTGACATAACATCGGTAAGCTCATCTTCGGACAGATCCGTATAAACATAAGCGAGGCAGTCTTTTAATATCGGCAGAAGTTCCGTGATACCGGAACTTGTGTATTTTTTGATTATGGCATTGATGACTCTTCTGTGCCTTAATGTACGTCCGTAATCATTGTTCGCACCGCCGAGGGTCTCTTCCTTACGTACTCGGCAGTATCCGAGCACCTGATTGCCGTTCAGGTGGTTCCATCCCGGAGAAACATTGCGGTATGCAGGATTACTGATATAATTTGTCGTGTTCAGATATTTGGCTTCGGCCTCTCCGAGCTCGATATCGATCCCGCCGAGCCTGTCCACGATATTCTCAAATCTGTTAAAGTTAACGCACGCCCATCCGGAAATATCGATGCGGAAATTCTCTTCAATAGTCCTTTCGAGCAGTTCTGCGCCGTTTTTATGCGCTTCGGCTGCCGTAGCTGCGCCTCTTGCGCCCTTTGCATAGGCTGAGTTGATCTTGTTCGGATAAAATCCGGGGATCTTTACATAGGTATCCCTGAGGATCGAGGTCATCTTGATCGTATTATCCCTGCTGTTGACCGATACCATAAGTATCGCATCGGTATTGGCCGCACCGTCGATCTCCTCTATTCCGAACAGCAGATATGTCTTTACATAATCCTCGCTGCGGATCTGAACCACTTCTCCGGCGCTGTTTGTAATGGGCGGTTCCTCTCCGTTCGGATTCACGCCGGCTTCGGAAGTCGGAGTGATCTCATCGGGATCATCCGGAATAGGCGTAAAATCCGGATCCTCAACCTCAACGTTGACATTTGAGTGGATAAACTTTGCCAGCAGGCTGATCCCGAAACGCCGGCCCGATTTGGTGCCGACAGCCCAGATCGCAAATATGACAACAAGGCCCAGGAAGCCCAGACCTATCTTCCATACCAGTCCGCCGCCTTTTTTGCCGGTTTCTTCTTTTTCTTCATCAAATTCTTCTTC
>JAGCZE010000428.1 GCA_017960415.1 Lachnospiraceae bacterium | reverse complement strand
TTATGTTGGCAGGAGGCGGTGTAACAGCGGCCGGACTTGCGGCAGCAGTTATATTCAGCGAGAGATCCAAGATCGGGATCATTACCGGTGTTATCCTGATGCTGGCAGGTCTTGTGGGTCTTCTGTTCGGCAGTGTGGAATCGCGCAGCGCAAAGAAAATGCCTGCGGGGATTGATGAGGCAAAGGAGCGGGCGGATAAAGACCGTGAGACCGCAGACAGACTAAAGGCAGGACTTGAAAAGCTCAGGGCTGACATCGATAATATCAGGGAACAGCTGCAAAAGGCGGAACTCAACCTGAAAAATGCCGAAGCTGAAGTTAAGGAGACAACTGTAGAAAGAAACGGCATCCTGGAAAGAAAGGCAGAGCTTGAAGCTGACCTGAAAGAAGCAGCCGAAAATGTTGAAAAAGAGCGCAGCAATATCCTTGCCGAACTTGATAAAGCAGGCTATTTACAGGAAAATGGGGATTTGCTCACTTACCTTGAGAAAATAAGCGCCGAGCAGACCGATGCAATAAAATCTTTTGAAGCAAAGAGAAGAGAGCTTGAAGCGGCGCTGACCGAAAAACACAGGGAACTGGCGCGTATTGAGGGTACGCTTCAAAGATACGGTGATATTGGTGAGAGGATCGACGAAGCATCGAAGCATCTTGATGAAGTAAGGGCCCGGAAAGAGGAGCTTACAAATGAGCTGGAAGCTGTAAAGACGGCGGCTTCGGCAATAAAAGAAATATCCGATGACTTCAAAGCCGGCTTCGACAGGAAGATCAATGACCTGCTCGGAAAAGCCTGCGGGCTCATCACTTCCGGGAAATATACAAAAGCTCGAATTACAGGAGATTGTGAGCCGCAGGTTATGGGAGATTCGGGATATATTCCCGTTAGAGCATTAAGTGTCGGGGCGGCAGAGCAGGTATTTCTTGCATTCAGGCTTGCTATGGCGGAATTTATTTTCGAAAATGAAGAGATACCGCTGATTTTTGACGAAGTATTTGCATATTACGATGACAACCGGCTTAGGGCCGCACTTGAGGCCCTTTCGAAGCTGAAAGGATGTCAGATATTCCTGTTCGCATGCAGCGGACGGGAGAGGAAGATACTGGATGGATCGGGCATCGGTTATTATCAAATCAGACTGTAAGTACTGTGACCGGATATAACACACGAACTGTAAAGGTACAAACAATAAAAATATGCAGTCGAAGCACTGATAGCAGAAAAAGCTGAAGATAATCTGAAAACAAAGGATAAAATATGCCACGGAGCAGTAAAGGTAAAAAAGATCCGGCTCCGAAAGAGGAGCGGTCGTCAAAAAAGATGAAAAAACACGGATTTGGGAGTATTCTGAAGAGGATACTCCTATGTTTACTGCTGCTTTTTACGCTGGCGATTCTTGTGGCAGGCATCTGGTTCTACAACCGGTACGGAAAACATCTGCTGGAGCTGAAAGCGACGGCGGAGCGTATTGTTGCGGGAGTTTCAAGGGATGATTTCAGGAGCAGCCAGACCTCGATATGCTATTATTCGGACGGCAGTGTAATGCAGGTAATGCGCGGCGAAAAGGATGTATATTATCTGGCATACAGCGATATCCCGCAGTACGCGGTGAAAGCAATGCTCGCGACGGAGGACAGAAAATTCTATTCTCACAAGGGGTATGATATCTACGCTATCGCGCGTGCCGCCAAGGCCTATATTGAGAACGACGGTCAGATCAAACAGGGCGGAAGTACGATCACACAGCAGCTGGCCCGTAATATCTACCTGAACAACGAACGTACGGTAGAGCGAAAGGTTACGGAGATATTCATTGCCGCAGGGCTGGAGAAACGTTATACCAAGGATGATATCCTCGAATTCTATCTGAACAATATTTATTTTGCCAACGGTTATTACGGGCTGCAGTCGGCGGCAAAAGGCTATTTTGGGAAGACTGCGGGAGACTTAAGTCTTTCCCAGATCGCATTTATCTGCGCGATACCAAACAGTCCGGGAACATATGATCCGAGACTTCATTACGACAAAACCCTCGAGCGCCGCAACAGCGTATTAAAGCAGATGTTCGAGAACAATTATATTTCTTATGATGAATATTCTACAGCATTAGAAGAAACCATAACTCTTATCAGATCAAGCAGCGAACGGAACAATTACGAAGAAACTTACGCATATTACTGCGCAGTCCGGGCTCTGATGCAGGAAGAAGGGTTTGTATTCAGATATTCATTTTCCGACGATAACGATAAGGCTCTGTACAAGGAAATGTACGATCAGGAGTATACAAGAATACGGCGAAATCTCTATGCCAAAGGGTATCGCATTTATACTTCCATCAACTCGGAAAAGCAGAAGCTGCTCCAGAAGGCGATTGACGACGAGCTTGAGGATTATGTGGAGACCTATGGCGAGGACGGGGTTTACCTGATGCAGGGGGCCGGTACGTGCATCGACAATGAGACAGGCTTTGTTGTTGCCATCGTCGGCGGACGCAGCCAGGAATACAACGGATATACGCTGAACCGCGCATATCAGAGCCCGCGTCAGCCCGGAAGCTCTATCAAGCCGCTGATCGTGTATACTCCGGCATTTGAGAACGGTTACTGGCCGGAAACTCTTGTGATAGATGAAAGAGATCCCGGAGGACCGCGAAATTCGGGCAATGTTTATTCCGGCATCATTGACATACGCTATGCGGTGCGGGTTTCAAAGAATACCATCGCCTTCAGGCTGTTTCAGCAGCTGGGGATCGACAAGTGTCTCGGCTATCTGACCAGAATGGGATTCTCGAGCATCGTACAGACCGACCATGTTCCGGCGGCGGCCCTCGGCGGCCTGACTTATGGCGTTACTTCGGTCGAGATGACATCGGCATAC
>JAGCZE010000427.1 GCA_017960415.1 Lachnospiraceae bacterium | reverse complement strand
ATTCAACCTAAATATCAGCTTTCCGGCACATCTGCCTGCACATCATCCCGCGATCCGGCACAGCCGCCTATACATCATCCCGCGATCCGGCCTGAGGCGCCACTATCCTGTACATTGCCGCATTGATGGAAAGCTCGACCCTGTTGGCATATCCTGTCTTTTCCAGCATATGCTGTATATGGGTCTTGACCGTTTCTTCACTGATAAACAGGCTTTCGGCAATCTGTTTGTTGCTCTTTCCCATAACGAGCTCGCGCAGTACATCATATTCACGCTTCGAAAACTCTGCCGTAGGCGCATTTCCGAGAATGATCTTCGGAGTCGTATCGGGATAAATGCTCTCTCCCGCAACAGTACGGTTCATAAGCTCCATCAGGGGTTCTTCCGAAGATTCCTTGTACCAGAAACTCTCCACACCGCATTTTCTGGCTTCTTTGATGCTGTTCGGATCGACATTCGAGGTCACGAGAATGATCTTGACGGAAGGGCTGCTCTGCTTGATCATGCGTGCTGCCTCAAGCCCGCTTATCCCCTCACGCATCACAATATCCATGATGCACAGGTCGGTACCCTGCTGCCGTATGAAATCCACAGCCTCATCGGCCCGGGCAAAGCTCCCTTCCAGCGCAAATTCATCGGAATCGCCAATGATATATTCGAACAGGTTGCGCGAAGTCTTCTCGTCATCCGCAACCACTACCCTGTATGCCATAGCCATCCTCCTTAAAATATCTTCTGCATTTCCCGAGGCCATCTACATCGGAAATACAATATTAACGACCACGCCGTCCACGTATCCGATCGCCATCCGGCCGCCCTCGGCCTCCAGTTCGCGCCGCAGGTTCACAAGCCCGCCCTTCTCGGTAATAGGACCACTCACCGAACCTCCGTTATCGTAAATGAGCATCCTGCAGTATCCGGAAGGAGCTTTCTCCGTTCCGTTTTCCACCGACGCAGGTATTTCTGAGTTCTTCCCTTCTGTACTTACCTCGACTATCATCCGGTCAGCGCCCGCATGCCTTGCGGAATTGAGCAATGTGCAGCTGAGAGCCGAAACAGCCAGTCTTTCCTGCTTGCCTCCGACAGGCAGCTCGCCGTGTACCTCTATCGTCACGCCCAGCAGCCTCGCAGTCCTGTAGATATATTCGTAATCCCGCCGCCATTCATCGGGACTTTCATTCTTCATCAGTATTATCTGCTGCATGATCTCGGAAGCGATCTTCGAAGCATTGCCGCCGTCCTTCGGGTCGCGCAGATATCTGCGCGTAAACAGGATCACCCTGCCGAAATTGTCGTGAACCTTGATCTTCGCGTCGAGAACCTCCTTCTCAATCGCGGTTTTCAAAGTTTCATCGGCCAGCTCCTTCAGTTTCCCGTTAAGCTGCGTAACACTCTCTTCCTTCTCTTTCAGGGATTCGGTAAGGGCATATTCCGTGGTCACGTCGTTGGCCAATATCTCGCGGAGAGGCTTGTCCTCGAACATGATCCCCTTTTCCTGAAAATTGTATATCCTGCCTTCTTCCGTCCTGATGATATGGGACATACCCGATACCGGCGCAAGGCTTCTCCGGGTCAGTTCCTTTCTCAGTATATTTCCGTCAAGAAGGCTTTTATTGTCCATCCGGACAGCCAGCCTGCCCATCACCTGATTGACCAGTTTCGGCCTTCCGTCGGGATAATAACAGAATATCCCCATCGGAAGCCGGTCCACACATTCCTTTATGAGTCCCGGACCGGGCTCATCGGCTGCGTTGAAAAGATTGAAAATGCCTTTCAGATGTCTGCCGTGTGTGACCGCAAGAACCATTGTGAACAGAACAGCCAGCACCGGAACTCCTATAAAGCAGACCGGCATGGGAACCTTTGTCTTATTTTCCGTCAGGAACTGTATCAGGACCGTTCCAAGCACCGCTGTGACTCCGTACAGGATACGGTGTTTCGCTCGTCTTCTTGACCAGAAGCTGCGGATAAACGCCGCCACAGTCCAGACCGAAACGGAAAAACATATCATAAATAACAGAAATATTGCCGTTTTCGGCAGATCAAGCATCATAGTCTTTCCCCATAACTAAAAGCTGCGGTATTACCAAATTTCAAAGTCTAATTCAGTTGCGTCATTACCCGAACTCAAAGCTGAATTCAGTTGCAACATTACCCGAACTCAAAGCCGAATTCAGTTGCAGCATTACCCGAACTCAAAGCTGAGTGCGACTGCATCATCATCCGCTTCATTTCCGATACGGGCTCCCATTTTGGCGTTTCTTTCAAGAAATGCCTTATCGAACTTAATCTCCGATCCGGTTTTCAATAATATCCTGATGCCCGGCAGCCTGTCTTTTATGCCGATATTTACGAACAATCCGGAAATGTCGGGAGTTGAGAGCTCTATCACCTTCTCAAAGAACTCATAAGCCGCCAGCAGGGCTTTCGAAGTTATCTGGCGGTCACCCTCATCGGTATTCCTGTCACATGACATTTCCGTAAATGCCATTATTCCGATATCCGACAGTGCTTCGGTTGTCTCGCGTATTGCAAGATACAGCTCGTCGGCATCCGTATTTTCGGCATTTTCAGTAACTATTGCCAGATTGAATCGCCTTTTAATGTAAATACACATCAGCATCGCACTGAGTATATTGCTGTCCGTAGGGTCCCCGATCAGGTCCGTGATCAGATCGAGCTGAGGCTTGATCAGAGGGATGATGCTGTCGTACAACCTGTTCTGGGCTTCAAAAGATGCCCTTTTCAGTTTGATCTCAGCCTCCTGCTTCATTATCTCATTATCATTTTCAAGCTCCCGGGTAGCCTCCCTGATTTCCTCATTGATCCTCAATATGGAAGAAATATCGGTCAGCCAGGCGGCGATCCCCTTGGGCATCGATACCGCGCGGAGTATATATCCTCCCGGAGTCGTGACAGGCCTTTTAAGAGCGGTCCTGATCATTTCGGGGGTAATATCCTCCATATTGCCCGAGGTATAGATGCGGTTTCCTTCCGTATCGGCAATCGTAACATTCCACGCCGATTCCGAGAAAATCCTGCGGTATCCCGAATTGGACGGGATCAGTCCTATATCGATGCAGGCCTCGCATACGCCTGCAAACAATATCACGCAGACCTCCTGTATCAGATACAGTCTGACTCCGAAAACTTCCGGCGAATTGCCCCCATTGATATAATAGGCCAGATAAAGTACGGCACCGAATGCAAATACTCCGGCAGGGATATACCATTTTCTGCGGCTTCCGGATATGACGCAGCGCCTCATTACGATCACAAATGATATGATCGCAAGACCCGCCATCCAGCCCATTATCAGATACAGCAGCCAACCATAGGTATGTTTTTGGCCAATGTCCGGAGAATACTCGATTTTTAAAAGCCATTTATGAAGGTCGTTGGACATTACCGCGACGAGAAGTATTGCCGCTGCAGACCACAAAACGACCCTGATCCCTTTTTTTGCATCCGATGAACCCATTTCATCCCAACGCCCGACGCACAGTGCCATCAGAAGCGCCAGAAGAGGCAGTATGATAAAGGGTATGTAATATGCATACCAAAGGTATCTTCCGACATCCGGGAAGCTGTCGGCAAGATAATACCTGAAGGTTCTCATGACAAACAGCAGGATCAGCATTATTCCGCCTGCCGACAGATACCTTCGGAGTTTCTCATGTACTATAGAATAATTGACCCTGCCGATCCATGCCGCTGTTACCGCACACCACAGGATCGTCCCTATATACGCCTTCGGAAATAATGAAGACGGTATCAGTTCCCAGACAGCGGCGACGATCGCTGCACCCAGCAAGGCTTTCGTAGATTTTTCCATATCTTTCATGTTCTTTATTCTACAACAAAACGCGGCCCAATAAAACACCATTACGAGTGAAAGATCTTCCCGTAAAAAAAGACTGTCGCACTAAGCGGCAGCCTTCTGTTTCTTCACAGATTCTCCGGGCCGAAGCTCATGGGCAATAGTTCTTCGAGAGTGTATACCCAATAGTCTGCTTCGCTCCTCGCCAGGATTATATAAAAGTTCTCGGGTTCGCAGAATTCGCGCATTACCTGGCGGCAGATGCCGCAGGGCGGACAGAAGTCCATGATCTTGCCCTCGGGTCCGCCTACTATGGCGATGGCGGCAAATTCCATTTCTCCTTCACTCACGGCTTTAAAGAACGCTGTCCTTTCGGCACAGTTCGTGGCGCCATATGACGCATTCTCTATGTTGCAGCCGCCGTAGATCTTGCCGGCTTTTGTCAAAAGAGCGGCACCCACTTTAAAGTGCGAATACGGAGTATAGGAGAATCTAAGCATCTCTGTAGCCTTGGCGATCAGTTCCCGGCATTTTAAGTCACTGATCCTGAATTTGTCAGGCAGCTCAGTGGTTGTCCCCGCAACCTGCGTACCGTTCTTCGTGATCTGTGTCCCCGGTGTTTTTACCGGAAGCTTCGCTTCATGTGTATCGTTATCAGCCATATCTGTCACCTTCTCCGATTATTATATGTTTTTGCGTATGAGAATGGATTCCGAATT
>JAGCZE010000426.1 GCA_017960415.1 Lachnospiraceae bacterium | reverse complement strand
TATAAAATCTCATCATAACAAGTAACTATTCAAAAAACTAATGAAATATCATTTTGAATAGATGCTTAAAATATAATCCACAAATGTAAGGAGGATAACCATGAACATCAGATCAGGCAAGTTGATCAAGGTTGCGGTTCTGGCTGCAGTATTTTTTCTCCTGTTCTTCAATGCTTATTACACGATCACCGAGCAGGAAGCAGCCGTAGTCACAACCTTCGGTAAGGCCACAGCCACAACCGAATCGGGTCTTCATATGAAGATACCTTTTATACAGCATGTTTATAAGGTTGATACGACCATCAAGGGTTTCCCGATCGGTTATGTAATGGAAACAAATGCAACCGTCCAGGACGAGTCGCTCATGATCACATCGGATTTCAACTTCGTAAATGTTGACTTCTATGTGGAATACAAGGTGACCGACCCGATCAAAACACTGTATGCGTCACAGGATCCCGTAGAGATCCTGAAAAACATCGCGCAGTCGAGCATCCGTTCCGAGATCGGAGCATTCACGGTAGACAGCGTTATCACAACCGGTAAGAACGAGATACAGTCAAATATCCGTGAGAAGATCAACAAACGTCTTGAGGAGCAGGACATCGGTATCCAGCTGATCAATATCACTATCCAGGACGCCGAGCCCCCGACAAGCGATGTCAAGGAAGCATTTATGAATGTCGAGTCCGCAAAGCAGGGTGCAGAGACCGCTGTCAACAATGCAAACAAATACCGCAGTGAGCAGGTTCCCGCAGCCGAGGCGCGCATCGACCAGATATTAAAGGAAGCCAATGCTACCAAGGAGGCCCGTATTAACGAAGCTGAAGGCCAGGTAGCAAGATTTAATTCATTATTCGAGGAGTATAAAAAATATCCTCTGATTACCAAACAGCGTATGTTCTATGAAGCTATGGAAGAGATCCTTCCCGATCTGAAGGTGATCATCGACAATTCGGAGACCGGAACCCAGAAGATCCTTCCGCTTGAAAGTCTTATAGACGTCGTAAATTCCGGGAACGGAGGTGAATACTGATGGCAGAATTCAATTTTGATTTCAAGAAAAATTTCGGTCCGAAAGACGGCAAATTCACGGACGCGGAAAGCAACGGAACCGGAAGCGGCAACATTCCCCGCTACACCTCGGTACGTAAACACAAACTGCCTCTGATCATAACGATCGTCGTACTTGTCATCGCGATCATAGTACTGAGCCAGGCACTCGTAGTAACAAAAGAGAACGAATACACCCTGATCAAGGAATTCGGCAAGGTTGAGCGCATCGTGAGCACCGCAGGTCTTTCCTTCAAAACACCGTTTATCCAGACCAGCGATACATTGCCCAAGACGCTGCTGCTCTACGATCTGACAAAATCAGACGTTATTACCGAAGACAAAAAGACGATGGTAGTTGACAGTTATGTGCTCTGGGAGATCACCGATCCCCTGAAATTCACACAGACCCTGACACTGATCCCGAATGCCGAAGGTCGTATCAATACCATTGTTTACAACTCAATGAAGAACGTTATAAGCAGCATGGCCCAGTCGGATGTCATCAGTTCACGTGACGGCGCATTAAGCGAGCTTATCATGGCCAATATCGGTTCGACAATGGATCAGTACGGTATCCGCTTCCGGGCGATCGAAACGAAGCGTCTTGATCTTCCGAGCGATAACAAGGCTGCCGTATATGAGCGTATGATCTCAGAGCGTAACAATATCGCGGCTTCCTACACCGCTTCAGGTGAGTCGGACGCCAAGATGATCCGCACCAAGACCGATAACGAGATCGCGATCAGCATTTCCGAAGCTCAGGCCGAGGCTGAAAAGATCATTGCCGAAGGCGAAGCGGAATATATGAGAATCCTTTCAAGTGCATACAATTCCACAGAAAGAGCTGATTTCTACACTTTCGTAAGATCACTCGATGCCGCAAAGATTTCGATGAAGGGCAACAAGACATTGATCCTGAGCTCCGATTCACCGCTGGCTCAGATATTTAATTCGATTGAATGAAAATAATATAATGTAAATAAAGGCTTTTCAATAAAATCCAAAAATATTTTTTAATCATCGGGAACCTCCTCCGGGTCATCCTCGTCCAATGTATGAAAAGGCAAAAGGATCATCCGAAGGAGGTTTTAATTATGATAAAAAACACTTTATTCAGAATATGTCTGGCCCTGATTCTCATTCCGGCCCTGATGTTGTCGGGATGCTCAAAGAAAGGTGATACAGCCGGAACAGATGTTACTGTCGAATCAAAGGATGCAGGAACCGGTTCCGGGCATAGCCTGCCCTCCTCCGGAGGACGGTCTGAAACAACTACCGGAGTTCCTTCTACGAACGGTTCGGACATATCCACCGGCTCCGTGAAAGAATCTCTTGATGCCAAAGGCGAGAGTAAGACCGGCAGTTCTTATGATATCGGAACTACGGGTACAACAGACAGTTCTTTCGCTACCGGATCGGAAGGTGCAGCCGGCAGTTCTTTCGGCAGCGGTTCCGAAAGTGCAGTCGGCGGAACTTACGGCGGCACAGCAGAAGAAGCCGGTGGAAGCTCCGATATCAGCTGGGCGGTCGAACCTGCCACAAGCCCGATATGGTCGGGTGCAGGCGCCGGCGACGGTGCAATTACCGAATACTCTTTGGATATCGCGGGCTCCGCATTACTCAAGTCGAGAAGCGGTCTCACCGATGATATCGCATACGGCGAGGGCGGACTCTCTGATTGGTCAATAAGCGATGGTTGGACAGGAGCCGACAGAGACGATGTATTTGATGGCGAACCCTGGGTCAGTGATGATGACATTTTGCCCGAAGAGCCCTACATACAGCCTGTAGCCGGACTGCTTACTTCAGGGGAATGGAACGACAATCTCCATTTTGATTTCCTGAAAAATCTGATCAATAACGGTCAGCAGCAGGATTATTCAAGCTTCTTCAAGGCATGGGATTTCACACCTTTTTCGAGAATTGCGGTTCATGTCAGCTGCGGGGAAACAACCGTTGTGTCAGGTACCGCTATCGGTATAAATAATGTCTGCAACGCCGATGTAACCGCATTTACCGCCAAAGGCAGGCAGATCTGGCATTCCAAGACCGACAGCAAAGGTATGACCTACATTTTCTACCGTTTGAACGGTGGCGATGACATCCCGGCATATATTAAGGTCATTACCGACGACAACATTGCCGATGTGCCTGTAACCTCTCAGGATCTTCTGGATTCATCGGTTATGGAGATCGTGTTTGGGGCTTCTGCAGCAAATAATAAAAAGCTTGATCTGATGTTTATGATTGATACCACCGGATCCATGGGCGATGAGATACTTTATCTTCAGAAGGAGCTCGAGGATGTGATCCAGCGCGTAAAACAGCAGAACGCCAATCTTCCGGTGCGTCTGAGCTGCAACTTCTACCGTGATCTGACCGATGATTACATTGTACGTTCAAACGATTTTTCGGAAAATATCAGTACCCAGCTGATGTATCTGAACGCAGAGCAGGCTCTCGGCGGCGGTGATTATGAAGAGGCAGTGGAACTTGCACTTGAAGATGCGGTCAACAACCATTCCTGGGACAGTGACAGCATCAAGCTGATGTTCCTCGTTCTTGACGCTCCGCCTCACAATACCGATGAAATCAAGGCACAACTCGCAAGCACGCTTCAAGACGCCATAGCACAGGGCATCAGGATCATCCCCGTAGCTTCAAGCGGCGTGGATAAGTCCACAGAGTTCCTGCTTCGTACATTTGCGATGACTACAGGCGGAACCTATACATTCCTCACCGATGACAGCGGTATCGGCGGTTCGCATATCGAGCCCACGATCGGTGATTACGAAGTCGAGAATCTCAACGATATGCTGGTAAGGATCATTTCGGAGTACCTACATTAACCGTCCTCAATATAAGTCCGGCCGGGATTGTTTTACTCACAGAATCATCTGTGCAGGAAAAAACGTTCCCGGCCGGACTTTTTTCACTTACATGTGCACTTTATATGTGTCAAACAATAACTATCGGTTTACTTGCGTCAGAATGATCGGTATTGTAGAATATATGTGTTGTTTGAGGAATATGTTTATAATGTCAAACGTTTCCCCGAAAGCTTCGCAGAATAAATATATGAGGTCAGCGGCATGAAAATATTGATTATCAGTGATACACACGGATATCTGAAGAATCTTAAAAAGGTACTTGAGATTGAGAAACCGATCGACAATCTCTTTCATCTCGGAGATTTCTCAAGGGATGATGATGAGATAAGAGCTCTCGCAGATTGTGCCTGCGCTTTTGTAAGAGGTAATTGCGACTGGATGTCCAATGAACGGGACTGCAGGGATTTCGGACTGCTTGGGCATAATATCCACATGGAGCATGGGCATGCGCTACCCGGCAGCTTCGATGCGATAGCAGCCCGGGCAAAGAATCTTGGTGCCGACATACTGCTGTTCGGCCACACCCATTCACCCCTGTGCGTAAAGCATAATGACGTATACATAGTCAATCCCGGTAGCCTCAGCAAGCCCCGCCAGGCAGACGGCAGACCGAGCTATGTGATATTAAATATTGATAACGAAGGAAATCCGGACTTTGAGATTAAATATATAGATAACTAGCAGACCCTGATCTTCATCAACCGGTCGACTGTTCTTATATTACCTATACCGATTAATATACTGAAATAATCTGATTTCGCCATGTATTTGGTATAAGTAATTGCATTATATGCCACCGGTTTTCTAACACTCAAATATCCATTAACGTTAAATTGCGCCGGTTCATGGCTTATTAGTTTTCCGATTTTGACGGCTCTGTCTGCGCATATCCCGGGTCGGATTACCGGCCAATTAGCCCGATGTAATCCGACCCGGGACACGCGCATCACGAGCCTGTCGGTAGTTGAACTGATAAGCCAAGAACCGGCGCATTTTTTACAGATATATCTTCTCGATCTCCTCGATCAGCTTGTCCTTATCGCATACCGTATCATGCTTGACAGGCGCACTTAAGATATCCTTGATCGCCTTCGGTATAGGTGTTCCGGACAGCTTCTCAAGCTCGGTGAAAAGGTCGAAATCGTCCATTGAAGCGTATTTCTTGTCTATAGAAGTAAGTACCGCGCGTGTGAATTTGTAAGGGCTGGCGGTGGATGCGATCACGGTGCAGGTCTCATCGCCGGTTTCTTTCCTGTATTTCTCATATGCTGCCGAAGCTACCGCAGTATGAGGATCGAGGATATAGCCCTCTTTCTCGTAGAGTTCTTTGATCCTAGCGGACATCTCTTCTTCGGTCGCAAATTCGCCCTCAAACAGCTCTATCGCCTCAGCCTTACGTGCATTCTCCGGAAGCTCGTAGCGGCCCGTTACTTTTAAATCTTCCATAAGTGAAGCGGTTTTATCTCCCGCAAGCTCGGCCACAAGTCTTTCAAGATTGCTTGAGATCAGTATATCCATACTGGGCGAGCTTGTAAGTACGAAATCGCGGTTTCTGTCATATACACCTGTCTTGAAGAAATCGTATAATACCTTATTTTCATTGGATGCACAGATCAGCTTGTGGATCGGCACACCCATCCTGTATGCATAATAAGCCGCAAGAATATTGCCGAAGTTGCCGGTCGGGACAACGAAATTGATCTCCTTGGGCAGGAGTCTGGTATATGCATAAACATAGTATACTATCTGCGGCACAAGACGGCCGATATTGATGGAATTGGCAGATGAGAAGCGGTATCCCTTTTCAAGCATTTTGGCGGCAAGCGTCTCGTCGGTAAATGCCTTCTTGACCTCACGCTGGGCATCGTCAAAATTACCTCTGATACCGATAACATGGGTATTCTCTCCTGCCTGAGTCACCATCTGGCGCTCCTGGACCTTGCTGACGCCGTCCTTGGGGTAAAATACGACTATTCCGGTTCCGGGTACAGAATCAAAGCCTGCCAGGGCAGCCTTGCCCGTATCGCCCGAAGTCGCGGTCAGAATGATGATGTCTTCCTTCACTTCATTCTTGCGGGCAGAGGTCAACATCAGATAAGGCAGTATCGATAATGCCATGTCCTTGAATGCGATAGTCCTTCCGTGGAACAGTTCCAGATAATATGCATCATCTGCCTGAACCAGACAGGTAATGTCCTCATGGTCAAAATTCTTTGTGTTATATGCGCTGTTGATGGCGCTTTTAAGCTCTTCCCCGGTAAAGTCGTCGATAAACAGTTTCATTACCTCGTACGCAAGCTGCGGATAATCCATTTTCGACAGCTGCGTAAAGCTCTTGCCAAGCTTAGGTATCGATCCGGGCACATAGAGGCCGCCGTCGGGCGCAATACCCCTCAAGATCGCCTCTGAAGCGGATGCCGTATATGATCTGTCTCTCGTACTGTAATACTTCATAATGCAAAATCCTCCGTATTTCCTGCACTTATCATGAAAATGCAGCTAAAAACATCATTTCAATAAAATATAACACAAAAGGGACCCTTTTAACAAGTCCCTTTGTACAATAAAGAATATAAACCCATGTAAATACCGCCGTAACATCATTTTCACCCACCGGTCCTTATAAGCGAAAGAGAACCGCCGTCCATTTTGTATACTGCATCTGCTGCATACATCGGATTCTCGTTTTCATGCGTCACAGAGATCACTGTAACCTTCTCCTTCGTAATATTTCTGAACAGCTCAAGTACAAGTTCCGTATTAACCGGATCAAGATCACCGGTCGGCTCGTCGGCAAGCAGGATCTTCGGATGGTTTATCAGTGCTCTCGCGATCGACATTCTTCGTATTTCTCCGCCTGAAAGCCCGCTCGGAAATGAATCCGCAAGATGACCGATACCAAAACGCTCAAGAAGATTCTGAGCCTCTTCCTGCTTTTCCTCGAACGTAGATCCGGAGTATTCTTTTTCCGTTCTGTTCCTTTCGGAAAGAAAACATGGCAGCATAACATTCTGCATTACCGTCAGGTTCTTCAATGCACTTTTACCTTGAGTGATATAGCTGATTTCCTTATTCCTTAAGTTCGAACGCTCATCGTCCTGAAGTCCTGTCACCTTCCTCTCATCAAGGAATATCTCCCCTTCCGTAGGATCCAGCAGCCCGGCGATCAGATTCAGAAGAGTGGTCTTGCCGCTTCCCGACCGTCCGATTATATTAATGAACGAACCTTCCCCGGCAAATATATCTATATCCTTCACCGCCCAGAATTCCTTTCCGTTACGGGTGTATTTTTTTCCGATACCGCTTATTTTCAATCCCATACCGATCAGTCTCCTTCCATCATGGTAAGATATACCTCAGCCCTTCCCAGCCTGTAAGCGGATGCCGCCGATGACAGGGCGGAAAGGATCATATTGAGTACCACCGTGATGCCCGATAAGGCAAGGACAGAAGAAAACCCCGGCGTAATATAGGGCATTCCCAGTCTGTCACCGATAAATACCCGCAGTGGCAATAATGTCGCAAATGACAGTAAAATACCCGCAGCCGCACCGATAAGTCCCAGAATGCACGCTTCCGATATCACTATGGCCGCAACCTTCCTCTTGTTTGCCCCCAAAGTGCGCAGAATGGAGAATTCCTTTTTTCTTTCATTTATACTGATCGAAAATACAAGCGTGATCGTCACAAACAGGGTTATCAGGAATATTCCTTCGAACATTGTGAAGAAACCGGTGATATTCATCAGATTATCCGCCGTGCCCCTGATCATGCTCTGCGACTCGACAACCTGAACTCCGCCGAGATTTTTCCTGATCTGCTTTATCACTTCTTTTGTGTCGTAACCGTCTCCGATCCTGATGAGGATCGAGGATATGGAATTGTCGGGGTCCGCTTCAGTTAAAAATCTCTGACCTTTCCCAAGCGCAGCAGTGTACATGTGCTTTATCGTTTCCATTGTGGCATAGACGGCCTGATCAAGTCCTGTTCCCGTCGCATCGAGTCTTGCAGCCACCGGATACTCCTCACCGAACAGCCTGACCGCTTCCCCTTCCTCAAGGTGTATGTCATTTCCGATGATCACCGCTCCGAGACCAAGTTCCGGTTCGTATACCCTTCGGATCCACGGGCTTACCGAAAAATCAGTATCCGGATCAAACCCGATGAGCTGGACTCTCGAATCGCAACATTCCGCATCCAGAGACGTTAAGAAAAACTGGGATGTCGAGCGTTCGATCCCCTCAACCGCTTCCAGCCTGTCTACAAGACTTTTCTTAAAATAAAAGCAGCTTGGTTCACCCTTTAAAAGGATCGCTTCCATATCTGAATCGTTTTCCACCGGAACTATCATCACATCGGCTCCCAGTCTTTCCTTCATGATATTAAGTCCGTTTTTGAGACTTTTGGAAAGAAAATTCCCTCCGAAATATACAAAAGAGATCACTGTCATTAAAAACAGGAGCCCCACCGTCCTGGCGAGGCTTCCCTTAAGGTTCGAACAAGCGATCTTAAAAGTACTGAGCTTATTCTTTTTCATCCTGTTTTTCCTTCCCTTTTATCAGATATACCAGATTCACCGCTCCTGCTGCGATACCTGCAAAACCGAGGATATTGAGGAGGGGCAGCGTAAGCGAACGGCATATCATATGTTCGCCGCCGCACACACCTGTCAGGACATCGGGGATCAGAACGGATACTATATATACGGGAAGCAGTGAAAGCTGAACCCCCTTCCTTGTCTGTACGGAACAGGAAAAGATCAGATATAAGCCCAGGACTGCGGCGATACCCCCTGCACCGCTTTCCGCAAGAGCTGTCCAGTGGCATTTCATGTATTTACCGTCCATAGCCTCGCATACGGCAAATAAGGTATGCGGACCGACTGCGATGAGCAACCCTAAGACAGCATTTATTAGTCCTGTGATCAGACCGTTTTTTGTTATTTTCATAAAAATCCGCCTCTTTTCTGTTTCTTACTCCTTCGGAACAAGGAACTGTTCGGGATCGAGAGGCGGAGTGATCTCAGTGACGGAAATACCGTCCGCTACTCCCGGAAGGAAAATATAGCTGCTTTCCGCAAGAGTTTCCTTGTCAGTATCCTCCTTTAACAGTCCCAGAGCCTTGGCATCGTCAAAATTCCTGTATACGGCCTCTTTTAAAAGCGAGAGCGAGGTGGGATATTTATAAGTCTTGAGTAATTCGATATTGACATTCACATCTCCCACAGTGTAGCCCTGTGCTACCTGTATCTGTGCCGACAGCTCTGGATTCTTTTCGATCCATACCGAGGCCTTCTGAATTGCGGTCACAAGCTTGGCAAGTGTGGCCGGTTTTCTGTCTATGGCTTTATTACTTGCATAGAGCACGCAACAGTTTTCATCCTTTAATCTCTCATCCACAGACGTATCAAAGATGATCTTCGCACCTTCATCCCTTACCATGATGGCAGCCTTGTAGTCTCCGAGTCCGATCGCATCTACGGCGCCGTTTAAGAGCGCCTGCTGGATGGAGTCGGCATCATACACAACGAATTCAACATCATCCCCGGAAAAGCCTTCAAAATTCAGAGCTCTTAATGCTGCGATGTGCTGTGAGCTAGATAGAGCGGTTACTCCTATCACCTTGCCCTTTAGATCTTTAGCCGATTCAATGCCGCTTCCCTCAAGCGTCACAATAGTGATACAGCCGGTATGAAGCCCTGATATCGCTTTTGCTTCAAGTCCGTTGTCAAGAGGCTGCAACATGCCTGAAATAAGTCCTATCGCCACATCTGCCTTATCAGTTGAAAGGAGTACCGCACCTGTTTCTCCTCCGGACTCTACATATTCATAGTCTACGCCTTCTTTAAGGCCTTCTGCCTCATAAAATCCGAGAAGATATGCTATCTGGCTCTGCACCTGACAGGTCCCCTCAAATGTCGAGATCACCCTGATGGGATCACCCTTTCCGCTTTCTGCCGCAAATGCCGCATCAAGGTCATAGCTTCCGTCCTCTTTTACAAATGATGCCGCAGACCCGGTTTCAGTTCCCGCTGCGTTGTTCTCCTCTTTTTTTCCGGATCCTGCACACCCTGTCATAATTCCTGCTGTAAGAGTCAGCACCAGTAATATCGATAATATCTTCCTTTTTCCCATTTACTTATCTCTCCTTTTTCTGCCCGATTATTCATCAGATCGTATAATCCTGTTCGACCTCTTTGCCTGTATAATCAAGTATCTGAAGTATTTTGGACCTGAAATGAAGGAAATCGCCGTTATCCCTTTTCCTTCCATAGGTTTCGTTACGGCCTATCTCCACGTCCACAATTGCTTCTATCTTCGCAGGTCTCGGTGTCATCACAAATATCCTGTCACTTAGATACACTGCCTCATCCACATCATGGGTCACCATGATCATCGTGGTCCCGCGCTCTTTCCATATCCTTAAGAGCTCATCCTGCATATTCATTCTCGTGAAAGCATCCAGTGCTCCGAAAGGCTCATCAAGCAGCAGCACCTTAGGTTCATTTACAAGAGCCCTTGCCAGACCCGCTCTCTGGGCCATACCGCCCGAAAGATGATGCGGAAGTGCTTTTTCGAAGCCCTCAAGCTTGACAAGCTTTATGAATTCATCCACTGCTTTTCGCTTTTCCTTGTAAATATGCCTCGTCTTAAGTCCGAAAGCAATATTGTCATGAATGTTCAGCCACGGAAAAAGCGTCGGATCCTGAAATACCAGCCCTCTCTCATATCCGGGACGGACTATCTCCTCATTATCCAGATAAACCTTTCCTTCGGTCGGCTGTATCAGACCGGCCACAAGTCTCAGGAACGTCGACTTGCCGCATCCGGACGGACCTATAAGGCATATGAATTCTCCGGGCTTAATATCAACATCCACCCTTTCGAGCGCCACAACCTCTTCATTATTTGGATCAGTAAACACTTTTCTGACGTTTCTGGCATGGATCGCTCCGGTTCTTTTCTCTTCTACCATTTAACAACTCCCTCCTGCCATGACAATAACCTGTCTCTTACCTTAAACTGCAGGGTTACCAGTATGTAACAGAAAACCGCCACCACCATCAAGCCTGCGTATACATTAGGATATGAAAGCATGGTCTTCTGCCAGTTCACATACCAGCCAAGTCCGGATTTGCATCCGATCATCTCTGCTGCCATGAGTGCTACAAAGGACGAGCAGGTAGCATTGAAGAATCCGAGAAAAATGGAGGGCGATGCCGCAGGTACCGCTATCTTAAACAGATTCTGCAGATTGTTCGAACCAAGTGTCGAAGCCACCTCAAAGTAGGCTTTTTTTACACTCTGGATACCCGAAGCGGTAAGGATCGTTATCTGGAACCATACACCGAAGGCGATGAGAAATACCGCCGCTCCCTGCGCGGAAGGAAATATTACCAACGCCAGAGGCGTCCAGGTAGAGGAAGGTATGGGGCCCAGTATCCTGATAACAGGATATATCCAGTAATTGGCCTTCTTGCTCCAGCCGACCGCTATACCGCACACCATTCCCGCTATGAAGCCTATCAGAATACCACGGACCAGGAGCAGGAAAGAGCTTTTGATGCATTCAAAGAGCAATGAAGCATCCTCGAAAAACACGTTGAATATCCTTGCTATGCTCGGAAAATACAGCTGCGGAAGAAGCATGAGCTTCGCCGTGACAAGATCAAGTACAGCCAGGAACACATACACTCCGCATATGAACGATCCCCTGTAGACCAGTTTTTCCCTGAGCTTTTCATTGAACAGTGAAACAACTCCCAGTATCGCGAGAACCCCCAGCGAAATAAAAAGAAAAACCTTAAAATGTGTCAGTTCAGCATATTTCAGTTTCTCATGCGCAGGTATAAGTATTTCGACTCCCAGTGCGATAAGTGCTCCGGCGATCGGCAAAACCGTACGAATGTTGATATTTATCCCTTTTTCCTTTACCGGCTCTGCTTTTTCCGGATTCGCACCTTCAATTACAACTGTCTGATCGCTCATACCGGTTTCCTCCCTTTTCATGTATACTCACAAAACCATAGGTAACTATTCGTAGCCTCCTATACACAGTCTGTTGGGGTCTGAACAGTTACAACCGTACATCATATACGGTAATCATCCTGCAGATCATCCATAAGTCCGTACTCGACAAGGATCTCCTCTAATCTCTCCTGAGTCATCGGTGTAGGGATCGTGAACATCGTATTCTCATCGATCGCTTTGGCAAGGTTTCTGTATTCGTCTGCCTGATTTGATTCAGGCTTGTACTCGATCACGGTCTTTCTTCTGATCTCAGCATGCTGGACGATATTGTCACGCGGAACAAAATAGATCAGCTGGGTATTCAGCTCTTTTGCAAATGCACGCAAAAGATCCTCTTCCCTGTCTACCCTGCGGCTGTTGCAGATGATCCCTCCAAGCCTTACTCCGCCCTTCTGGGCATATTTCTGGATACCTTTGGAAATATTGTTTGCAGCATACAGTGACATCATCTCACCGCTTGCGACTATATAGATCTCCTTTGCCTTACCTTCACGTATTGGCATTGCAAATCCGCCGCAGACCACATCTCCAAGAACATCATAAAAAATATAATCAAGATCGTCCTTAAAGGCTCCAAGCTGTTCAAGAAGCCCTACCGCCGTTATGATACCTCGTCCCGCACAGCCGACACCGGGCTCGGGTCCGCCGCTCTCAACACATTTTGTTACGTTAAACCCTATTTTCATGATATCAATTAAGTCTACGTTTTCACCTTTTTCTCTTAAGGTATCGAGTGTGGTCTTCTGATGAAGTCCTCCCAAAAGCAGTCTTGTCGAATCAGCCTTCGGGTCGCATCCCACAACAAAAACCTTTTTTCCGAGCTCGGTAAGTCCTGCTGTAAGATTCTGTGTGGTCGTTGATTTTCCTATTCCGCCTTTTCCGTAGATCGCTATCTGTCTGGTTTGTTTCTCAGCCATTTTCTCATTCTCCGAATCGTCTGTTTTTATTCTGATGCTGTTCTGAAATTGCTATGTTGCTTTCTTCGATTTCTGTATTCATATACTTAAATCATACTTACAAACGAAATAGACTTCCATTTCGTTTGTGCTGCGCCGGTCGCATCACCCGTGTGAAAAAGTATCCTTTTGATCTATCCTGTTCAGATATATCCGGTCTCCGTAGTCCTTCCCGCCCGGGATTCCTACGGCATCCGCCCTGCAGCGCTGGCAATGCCTGAAGACATCTATGAACTCCTCCGCTTCGCTTCTCGCACCGCTTATATCAGGACACCCCGGCTCAGCAAGATCCTTGAATTTATGCTGCGGGATCAACGGAATGATATTATACATCGAGGCTCCCGCTTCACTGACCGTTTTTGCTATTTCCCTTATATGATCCCTGTTGATCTCATTTATAAGGACAGTATTGACCTTTACAGTGACACCGGCCGCCGCCATCTTTTTTATACCTGCGAGCTGGTTATCTATAAGGATCTTAGCGGCTTCCACGCCTTCATATCGCCTGCCGTGATAAAATATCCCCGAAATGATCTTAGCTTCGATCCCGGGATCGACCGCATTTACCGTTACCGTCAGTGTATCTATCCCGACCTCGATCAGTTCATCGGCCCTCTCATTCAGAAGAAGTCCGTTAGTGCTCATGCATTTGAGGAGCTTGGGATATTCTTTCTTTATAAGCCTGAAGGTTTCTATCGCACCGTCCGAAGCCAGTGTATCTCCGGGCCCCGCTATCCCGGCAACTGCAATCTCGGGACAGATCTCAAGTGCTTTCTTCAGTGCTTCAAGTGCCTCTTCGGGCGAAAGGATCTCACCCGTTACTCCGGGTCTGTTTTCGGTATTGTTGATCTTCCTTTCGCAGAAGTTGCATTCAATATTACAGCCGGGACATACAGGGAGATGGATCCTGCCTTTGTTCTTCGCATATCCGAAACACGGATGATTATCCCTTACTTCGTCACTTATGATCCTCTCCGGCATTATCCGCACCTCCCTTCGTCTCAAAGCTGTATCTCTTATAGAACCGCTTGATCTTAACCATTGCGTTTTCTATGCTGCCTTCGCTCTCAAGGACCTGTATGCCGTTTTTTGTGAGCATCCTTTCGGACCCCGGACCTATCCTGGCTACAAGTACCGCCGTCACCTGCCAGTCTAAGAGTGACTGTATCTTGGCTTCAAGCATAGCCTGATCATGACCGTGTCCGCAACCCTCGGAATGGACCACTTCGATGACCGCAAGAGCGCTTTCCTCATCGGTTTCCTGATCTATCTCCACGATCCTGAAAGCCCTTGATGAGCCGAAATGTTCGGTGATATTTACTCCGTCTGCCGATCCGACAGCTATACGATACACTGCCATCTCATAGTCCTCCTATTTTTTAATACTGTACCAGTATCTGCTCTTTTCTACCGGAACATTTGCCCATAAAGGAGTGGAGAGATATCTCTCACCGGTATCGGGAAGTATCGCAACTACAGTCTTTCCTCTGTTTTCCTTTCTTCTCGCGACCTGTGCGGCTGCGTATGCGGCCGCTCCCGAGGATATTCCCACCAGCAGTCCCTCTTCCCTTGCCAG
>JAGCZE010000425.1 GCA_017960415.1 Lachnospiraceae bacterium | reverse complement strand
TTATCCGCAAACTCATAGAGCATGCATCTCTTACAGTTTTCGAGGCCGGTGCTCATAATGTAACTGTCCTTCTGTTTTGCTTCGCGCAACCGGTATTTTTTCAGGTTGCCTGCCTTTGTCTGCAACAACAACTATCATTTAGGCTGCTTGCCGATGTAGGCGAGGATACCGCCGTCAACATACAGAACATGTCCGTTGATAAAATTCGAAGCCTCCGAAGCAAGGAATACTGCGGGACCTACAAGATCCGAAGTCTTTCCCCAACGTGCCGCGGGTGTTTTGGCAATAATAAAAGCATCGAAAGGATGTCTGCTTCCGTCAGCCTGGCGTTCACGCAGCGGAGCGGTCTGAGGTGTCTCGATATAGCCGGGGCCGATACCGTTGCACTGAATATTG
This sequence comes from Lachnospiraceae bacterium, assembly GCA_017960415.1. Next base: position 6,947 of record JAGCZE010000425.1, on the reverse strand, counting down.
AACTCACCGTATTCCGAAGCAATGTTTCTTGTAAGCATCTTAAGTCCGCCTTTAGCTGCAGCATAGGCCGAAACGGTCTCGCGTCCGAGCTCGCTCATCATAGAGCAGATGTTGATGATCTTGCCGCCGCCGTTCTCGATCATAGACGGAATAACAGCCTTCGATACGATGAAAGGCGCATTAAGATCTACATCGATGACCTTTCTGAAATCTGCCGCAGACATCTCGCACATGGGAATCCTCTTGATAATACCCGCATTGTTGACAAGAATGTTTACACTGCCGACTTCTGCCTCGATCTTCTTTACGAGAGCCTGAACCTCATCCTCATCGGTTACATCGCACACATAACCCTTAGCCTCAATTCCGGCTTCCTTGTATGATGCAAGACCCTTGTCCACAAGTTCCTGATTAATGTCGTTGAATACGATCTTTGCTCCGGCATCTGCCAGTCCGCATGCGATCGCAAATCCGATACCGTATGAAGCTCCGGTTACCCATGCAACCTTTCCCTTCAATGAAAACTGATCGATAATACCCATAAAAGCATACCTCCATAATAAATATTTTCCTTGTAGTTTCATTATACAAAACCGCGTTCCATTTTTCAAGCATTAAATTTATAATATTTTAAAAAACGAACACGTTGCTTTTTAACGAGGTTTATTTTACAATATCAATGTTTGTGCCCGGATGGGTCTGAATAATTACCATGCAACAATGAAAGGATTAAAGGAAATAATGGATAACAGAAACAACAAAGACCTTGACAACAGGTTTTCACAAGCCGCTCAAAAGGTGGCTCAGATACTTGCGGCAGAGAAGGCTGATACTTTTTTTGCGGAAGCGGCAGGCCTTATCACGCTTCAGTTCGAAACATTAAAGAAGCTTGAGGACGGTTCGTTTTTTGCTCTTAATGCAGCGCAGATGCAGGAAAACAATGATGCTCTGTATGCCTGGAAGTTGGAAAAAAATTATGGAAGCTCATTTGTAAATCCCGCCAAAGCGGTTGCAGAATTCGGCGATAAAGGCCAGATCGTCGCTTATCTGGCCGATAAGCTCGTAAATTGCAACAGACATATTTTCAACGGTAGCAAAGAAAGATTTATCGGAGCTGTCGAGCTTTTTCTCCGTATTTACGATCTGTATAAGGACGGAGCGGATGTAAATGAATGGAAAAAGGCCGTTTCGTCCGATCAGCTTGGATCTCTTGATATATTTGCCGCGGAGACGGTCCGCAGACAGTATGATCCCGACAGGCAGAATATCGCCGGAATCCTGGAGCATGTAAAAGAAGGCGATTACAGATTCCTGTATCTGTACGGACTTCCGGTTTCCGAAAATGAGATACGGACCGCAAAGTATATCGATTCCCTTCCGGAAAATGATCTGGCGGCTATGGCCGGGACGCTGACCGGCGGTTACCGTAAGAGCTTCGACGTGATGGACGTTGATTTCGAAAAGAAGAATTCGGTCTGCTTCTACTATAACATCGGTTTTGAGAAAATGGTCAAAACCGCTTCGGAACAGTTTAAGAAAATGGGCCTGGCCAGCACTTTCCTGGCCGCTTCCGTTGCCGAGAACAAGCAGAGCGACTTTGATCACAAGCAGGATATAGCACTTTTTCTCGATAATGACTATGTGGAGGCATATATCGCGGCATTCCGCAAGGCTTATGAAAGCTTAAAGGATAAGGTACGCTCTCACGGTGGCCCCGCCGCCATAGAGATATTCGGCGAGAAAGATTTCGAACCCGTAAACAAAAAAGAAGCAGCCGAACTCAGTGAAGAACAGAGACCGCTCTACGCATCCCTAATCAATAAGAGCATGCTGCTTCGCAGTGAATTTCTTCCGGCTGCCGAAAGAACATTTTCTATAATCGCCTTTCCGGTTCCCGAGATCGGTGATAAGTTTGAAGAGATCTTTAAGGATACCGTCAGGGTCAATACGCTTCCGAGGGAAAAATACCAGAAGATCCAGCAGACGATCATTGACGTTCTTGACCGCGGCGATCATGCTGTCATAAAGGGCATGAACGGCAACAAAACGGATATTACCGTAGCATTCCATGAGCTGAAGAATCCCGAAAAGGAAACCAATTTCGAGAACTGTCTCGATGATGTGAATATCCCTCTCGGAGAGGTATTTACTTCACCTGTCCTTAAGGGAACAAACGGACTGCTTCATGTAAAAGAGGTATTTATCGGCGGACTCAAATATACCGATCTGTCATTTACCGTAAAGGACGGCATGGTAACCGATTATTCCTGCGGCAATTTCGCCGATCCGGCCGACGGCAGGAAGCTCATTGACGATCAGATCATGAGCCATCACGAGACCCTGGCCATGGGCGAATTCGCAATCGGAACAAATACCGTAGCCTATGTAATGGGTATAAAGCATGACATTCAGGCCAAGCTTCCGATCCTTATCGCAGAGAAGACCGGGCCCCACTTTGCCTTCGGTGATACCTGCTATTCACAGAGCGAGGATCATGCGATATATAATCCCGACGGACAAGAGATAATCGCAAGAGAGAATGAAGTAAGCGCATTAAGAAAAGAAAATCCCGAAAAGGCATATTATGGCTGCCATACAGATATCACTGTACCCTACAACGAACTCGGTGAGATCACCGTATACGGCAAAAACGGCTATCAAATGACCATAATCAGGGACGGAAGATTCGTCCTTGACGGAACCCAGGCCCTGAACGAAGCCCTCGATGAGCTTTAATGAATTACTTTACTCCTTAATATACTGTTTTGAGTTTTCACTTATCAGGTAATAAATATTGGGGCTGTCCCACTATAAAACACGAGCCCCGGAAACAGATTCAAAAACAATATGCACAGCATCCGTTTTTGAATCTGTTTCCGGGACGATTTTTAGTGGGACAGCCCCCAAAAACTCAGTCTCCGTTCATAGCAGCTTCGACCTTGTCAAGGAACTTCAGGTAATCCTCAACAAACGCCGCTCCGTCTTCCTCCACAAAGTCAAAACGCTCTTCCTTGCAGGCAAACTCATGCTGTTTTGCCCTTTCCGAGATCTCGGTGGCATAAATCGTCGCCATCGAAGATTTTGTCGCATGGGCCTCTATTCCGAAGTCCTTGTAATCCTTCTCTTCCAGATATTTTTTCATCTCTGCGGCTTTGTTCCGGCCGTCGTTGACGATCGCAGTGAAAAGAATGTTCAGGAAATCATCCTTCGCACCGTAACGTTCGATGGTTTTGTCGATATCCATACCCGGAATGTCTCTCAGCCTTTCTGTCAGTGATCTCTTAGTATTCGAAGTATCCATTTTGACCTCCTGTTGGGATGTATTCTTAGAAGTTGCGGCTTCATTATTACCGTTGATAGCAGATTTCAGGATCGAGTCTGCTCTATTGTTCAACAGTTCTCTGTTGGTAAGGGAACAATTGTCTTGAGGAATATTACTGCCGCTGTTATTCACTGCAGTCATATTCCCGGCAGCCTCAGGTGTTTGAACCTCTTCGGGCAGGTCTTTATCGATCAACGACGGATCAAGATGCCTGATGATGCATTTTTCAAGAAGTTCCGAATCAATCGGCTTACTCAGATAATCCACAAAACCATCCGCGATATATTTGTCCCTGATTCCCGCAAATACATTCGCCGTAAGCACTATAACCTTGGTATCGTAATTGACGCCGGCGAAATCCTCACGCAGCAGATGCAGCGTTTCGATACCGTCCGGATCCGGCATGCGGTGGTCCATCAGGATCAGATCATACTTGGTATCCCGGCACTTTAATATACACTCTCTTCCTCCGGTTGCCGTTTCTATCTGCATCCTGGTACGTTTCAGCAGTTCCGAAGCGACTCTTAAGTTGACCAGATTGTCATCGACAATGAGTATCCGTGCCTTCGAAGCATGAAATTGTTCGACATAGCCGGTGGATTCCTCGGTGCTCTTCCTGATCGCTTCCCTGATGTCCCCGATAGGTTCGGGATCTGCGATCCTCTGAGGGATAACAACGGTAAATGAGCTTCCCTTGCCGTATTCGCTTTCAACCGAAACCGTTCCGTGCATCTCGTCAACCAGACGTTTTACAATGCTCAGGCCGAGTCCGGAACCCTCTATCGATCTGTTTCGCTGCTCATCAAGCCTCGTAAATCTGTCAAAGAGTGTTGCAATGTTCTCCAGTTTGATGCCCATTCCGTTGTCGCTGACAACAAATTTCAGGTCAATATAATCCTGAGTGTCCTTTTTCTTCTCAGCACTGACTTTGAGCGTTACAAAGCCTTCTTTTGTATATTTTACGCCGTTCGAGATCAGATTGACGAGTATCTGTTTGATATGTATCTCATCTCCGGACAACTCTTTCGGTATATCGCGTGCGATATCATACCCGCTCTTCAGGCTCTTGACGATCGTTCTCTCATTCAGCAGCTGAACCAGATCATTCAGCATCGCTGCGGTCTTGTACGGAACATCAAGAATAGTCATCTTGCCCGCTTCGATCTTTGAAAAATCAAGAACATCGTTGATCAGTCCGAGAAGCATCTTACCCGACCTGTCAACCTGATTCGCATATTCCTTGATCTGAGGATCCCTGTTCTCACGGATGATCATCTCATTCATTCCGATAATGGAGTTGATAGGGGTTCTTATCTCGTGGGACATACTTGCGAGGAATGAGGATTTTGACTCATTGGCGGCAAGTGCCTGTTCACGTTTCAGTTCTGCCATACGGTTTTCATGTATCTGCTGTATGAAACCGCTGACCAGTAATACTATCAGTCCTGTCTCCAGGAAGAAACCTTCATTATCGACAATGTTGAGCTGAGATTGTATGATCTCGAGAAATGCCATAACGATCGTAATTCCTAGACCCGTGGCTATGATCCTGTACTCCTTCAAATGTCCATTTCTGATATCGAGTATTACGCTGAGGATCTCAAGAACAAAAATGATCATAAGTGAGATCTCGATCGTTATCTCGCTTAATACGAAGCTGACAGTGTTTGTAAAATGGAGTAAAGTCGTGATGATAAATACGATCGTCGATAATGTTGCCGAAACCATATGTATGATCATAAACCTGTTTTTCTGCATCAGGTTGACATATGTGATAATGGGTATCGGCATGAGCATAAGGGAAAGAATTGCCAGAGTCCCGTTAAAATAATATGTTCTCGTCATAAGCGGAAATACTCTGGAATTAAAAATGACCCAGGTGGAACAGAATACTGCGCCCAAAGCGAGATGGGCAACCAGCAGTTTCCTTTTGCTCATTATCGCAGCCGTGATATCAACAGCCAGAACAACAATTGATGCAAACATCAACAATACGGCCAAAATTGCAAGGACCGCATTCCTTCTGAAGATATTGATGATGATCCCAAGGCTGTCGCCGTAATAGATCTCATAGAATTTTTTTGCGGCCACATCAGGGTCGTCAAATACTATACGGATGGTTCTTCCGGCGTCTTCGGAATCTATCCGCAGGAAGAGTGAGACCTCGTTTATTGCCCCGCCCCATACTCCGGTATTCATTCTGTCATATGTTTTGCGCAGCCTGTCACCGATGTATACTTTATTACTGCTCATGCAGTAATAATTGATCCACATGTTATCCTTTACATTATAGGGGATCGTGGATTCTATCGTTATGATTTCATCCTTGGTGCTGTCTAACCTGGCAGGAAAATCTATGGGTTCTCTGGTTCCGTCGGAATGAACGATCTCCCATCTGTCAATGACATTGTTTTCCCACACCAGCTGAGGCTTGGCATTATCGGAAATACTGTCCATAGCAATCACGACGCCCAAGAATATGAGCATCACAAAAAAAACTATATAATAATATGCAAAACCCGTTTTGTTCTTCATATGAAGGTCCTGCTTTCTGTGAAAAAAGCTCTGTATCCGGCCTTTTCAAACGATAACCGACAAAATTGCTAAAGTTTTGCGGGAAGCTTTGATCGTGTATTAAGCTTCCCCGCCCCAATTATAACAGTATATTAACATATTTGCGCCTTTTCTTCAATCTGTATTTGTTTATTTGTTGGTATCAACTTTTTCCGGTTTCTGACCTTTAATCCGCCGGACCTTTATTCGCAATTTTTTATAAAAGATTATCATCCGTTAATTGATAATCGGGCATTTATCAACTATACTCTGCATATAGACGCTGTTATTGTTCCCGCTTATGCAGGCGGACAACTTACCGGGAGGAAACTATATCCATGAAAATGATCAATATACACACAAAAAAACTGTTAATTCTGTCAGTTGCTGTTCTGTCATTATGTCTGCTGTACGGTTGCGGCAAGAAAACGAATGAAACCGAGAGCATTGCCTCGCCTTCTCCTACGCAGAGTGTAACTGAAACCCCTGCGACCGGGAATGCGCAGACTTCTGATAGCGAGCAGTCTCCCGACTCCTCTTCAACCGCACCAGCAAACACAGATGACAGCTCCGCAGATTCAAATGCCGGTGCCTCTTCAACCGCACCCGCAGCCACAGATAACAGCTCCGCGGATTCAAATACCGGTGCCTCTTCCGTCACATCCGGGGTTTCGAATGATGAGATGGCCGAGCTTGCAAGGCTTTATGCCGCAACCCTTGACGGTATGAAGCCTATCGAAACATTGCATTTGCCCGCTAGTTCTTCCGAATACTCCGATATTCTTGCGTCCGAAGCACTTTCTATGTGCAGTCAGGGCGGCAAGTCGCAGATGACGAAATTTCTGACTTCTTCAGGTTTCGAGATCCTCCTGCAGGCCAATTACGACAAATCCCCTTCCGATCCCTCGCATACCTGTGCATTTACGCTTGCCAAAAAAAAGATTTTCCATAACGGCACAGATCGTGACCTTCTTGTTATTTCGATACGAGGGACCGAATCCGGTGAATGGTTCTCCAATTTCGACTTTGCCCCCTCCCATTCCGATGATGCAATATTTGCAGAGAATTTTCT
>JAGCZE010000424.1 GCA_017960415.1 Lachnospiraceae bacterium | reverse complement strand
GACCTTGATATTACGTACGGTGATATTGAAGCCCTTGGGTGCTCCGAGTTTGGTCTGATCGTCAGAGAATGAATACTGGGTTTTGGCACAGCAGATCGGAAGCTTGCCAAAGCCTAAAGCTTCAAGGGTCTGTATCTGTTTCTTTGCCGCCGGCTCGATCGTAACGCCGTCCGCATGGTAGATGCGTGTGGAAATGGCATTGAGCTTATTCTCGATCGTATCGTCGGTATCATATGAGAATGAGAAATCATTCGGCTCTTCGCACAGCCTTACAACTTCATTTGCGAGAGCAACACCGCCTTCGCCGCCCTTGGCCCATACTTCGCTCAGAGCAACGTTTACGCCGAGCTCACGGCACTTATCCTCAACAAGCTTGAGTTCCGCAGCGGTATCGGTCGGAAATGCATTGATCGCAACTACGCAGGGAAGCTTGTATACATCCTTGATATTGGAAACATGCTGAAGGAGGTTAGGAAGTCCTTTCTCAAGGGCATCCAGATTCTCATTGTTAAGCTCTGCCTTCGGAACACCGCCGTGGTTTTTCCGAGCACGTACGGTAGCTACGATAACGACTGCGGAAGGCTTAAGTCCGGCCAGGCGGCACTTGATGTCGAGGAACTTCTCGGCACCGAGGTCGGCACCGAAGCCGGCTTCCGTTACGGCATAATCACCGAGCTTCATGGCCATGCGTGTGGCAATGATGGAGTTGCAGCCGTGTGCTATATTGGCGAAAGGTCCGCCATGAACAAAGGAAGGAGTTCCTTCGAGTGTCTGTACCAGATTGGGTTTGAGAGCATCCTTAAGGAGAGCGGCCATAGCGCCTTCTGCCTTAAGGTCGTGAGCGGTAACGGGCTTGTCATCATAAGTGTAGCCCACGATGATGCGGCCCAAACGCTCTTTCATATCGGTAATGGAGGATGAGAGACACAGGATAGCCATAACCTCGCTGGCAACGGTGATATCGAAGCCGTCCTCTCGCGGAACACCCTGCATGCGTCCGCCGAGACCGTCAACGATGTTACGCAGCTGGCGGTCGTTCATATCTACGCAGCGCTTCCAGGTGATCTTCTTAACATCGATGCCGAGTGCATTGCCCTGCTGGATATGATTGTCAAGCATTGCGGCAAGCAGGTTGTTGGCTGCTCCGATCGCATGAAAATCACCGGTAAAATGAAGGTTGATATCCTCCATCGGAACTACCTGTGCGTATCCGCCGCCTGCAGCACCGCCCTTGACACCGAAAACGGGTCCGAGCGAGGGCTCGCGCAGAGCTACAACTGTTTTCTTGCCAATGCGGCGTAGAGCGTCCGCAAGGCCTACTGTGGTGGTTGTTTTGCCTTCTCCAGCGGGAGTGGGGTTGATCGCGGTAACAAGGATCAGCTTGCCGTCGGGATCGCCGGCGCGGTCCTTTAAGAGCTTATAGTCAACCTTGGCCTTGTAATTGCCGTACTGCTCAAGGTATTCCTCGGGTACTCCCGCAACCTGCGCTATCTCGCGTATGTGACGGGGCTTGCATTCCTGTGCGATTTCGATGTCTGACTTGTACATGGGATTCTTTTCCTCCGGATATAATCTGAATTGTTATTTGCCTTTTCTTACCATGGAAAAAGCATATCATATAAGAAATCCTTAGGCAAGTAACTAAAAAAGATTCTGACTCACTCAAAGTCAGTCAGAATCCATATTTGTTTGATAAGCGAATGCCCTCAGCCAAGCTTGCTAGCTGACTGAGTGCTGAGTGATCATTTCAGTTTTACCTTCATCTGTACGGGATTATGATCTCTGTGTTCGAAAACTTAATCATAGGTATGTACATCGAGTAATTCAATATTCGGCGATAATATAAATCCGTCCAGAAGATAGAACTGCCAGTCTGAGCTGCCGTCATATGGAGCGTGGATCGAACGGCAGGAAGGAAACGATGAGTCATAAGCAAATGACCATCCCTCGGGGATATCGCTGTAATCAAGATATGCAGGCACCCAAAGGCCGTCGGTGGTACCATAGATCGCATCACTGCCCGGGAACCAGTGGTTAAAGTCGCCGCCGGCTATTACGTAATTGCCCTTGTCGTATTCTTCCTTAATTGTTTTTATGAGCTTCTCGCGCTGTGCGATCTTTCCTTCGCCGTCGTCATATGCTTCAAGATGCAGATTGACGAGGACCAGCTGCTTGTCCGAGCCTTCGATGGGAACATAGGAAACCTCGAGGCATCTTTTGAGATTGAACATCGAAACAGGCCATGTGAAGGGGCTTGGAAGCTTGATACGCTCCGAGCGGCTTACCTTGTAGCCGGTCATTAATGCCAGGCCGGCGTCCATACTTCCCAGGGTCGGCCAGGGATAAGGGATGTATTTGCAGACAAAATTTCTGGCGTAAATTTTGGTTGTGATATCCGGCAGCAGGGTTTCGACCTCGTTGATCCTGAAGCTGCGCTTGGATTTATAGTCGATCTCCTGCAGGAAATAAAAGTCGGAAGGGTATTTGGCGATGGTTTCCGAGATGGCGTCGAGATTGTCCCTGACCTGCTTCTCGGTATACGGATTGACCTGGGTTCCGCCGTCCATAACGAAATCCATGCTCTTATCAAGTCCGCCGTAGCCGATATTCCAAGTGAATACCGTAAATTCATCCTTGTCAAGAACCTTATCCGACGCTGTAAACTCAAGAACCTCAACATCTTCGGGCTTGAACTCGGTTATGGCAATGTAGGCGAAGAAACCGACAACAACCAAAAGGATACCGGCAACAACAAGACCGACTATCTTGAGAATGCGTAATGCAAGTGAATGTTTATTATTTGAAGCCATTTTAGAAATCTCCTACAAAATAGTTCTG
>JAGCZE010000423.1 GCA_017960415.1 Lachnospiraceae bacterium | reverse complement strand
TGGATTGTGGGCGGTGGTGTTGAAAGAGACCGGAGAATTCATCGGGGAATGTGGGCTGACTTTGCAGAACATCGATGGGGAGATGCTGCCGGAGATCGGTTATCATATCCATAAGAAATACCAGAGGCGGGGCTTTGCGAAGGAAGCGGCCCGGGCTGTACGGGACTGGACATTCCTGAATACAAAGTATAACGTGCTGTATTCCTATATGAAATATACCAACGAGGGCTCATGGCGCACGGCCATGGCTAACGGCATGAAAAAGGTGAAGGAATACCCGGACCCAAAGAACACGATTTCCTATGCTTTCGCGATTACGAGGGAGGAATGGAGCCGATCGGTATGATCAGCTGGGATCCCAGGAACCGGCCGGAATATGTGGAGATCGTACACAATGGAATCAGGGAGAAACGGCATTTTCCGGGGACTATCTGTATTACAGGATTCAGCTGCAATGAAGGAGAAGGTTGACAGAATCTGTCTGCAACGAAGGTAAGGTGAAGGACCAACAACAAGGAGGGGAAGGATGGACCGGACAATTTTGGAATGGCTGCTCGAAGAAGAAACCCCGGAAGTGCGGCTCAGAACACTGAAGGAATACATGAAGCTTTCGGAAGACGATGAGCGCGTTGTCAACTGCAAAAAAGAACTGCTTCAGAACAAGGTATATGAGCGCGGACTTAAGAAACTAAAGAAAGACAAGCCGTGGGACAAGTATGATGAGATCATGGCTTTTGCCGAATGGGGCCTGACGCGGGCAGATATCGGAAAAGATATCGACGATGAGGTGTTCGCCCTGATCGAAAGCACAGGTTTCAAAATGCTCTGCGGCGAACCGCTTCTGCTCAGGAATCTTGTCAAGTTGGGATATTATACGGAAGATATCGTTAAGAATGAGATAGGTTCTGTACTTAAGCTTATCAAGGAAGATGGGGGCTTTGGGTGTATCAGTACAAATAAAAAAATCAATGATCCAAAGAAACCCCATAAGAGCTGCGCACGGCTGACGGTGGAGTACCTGCTGCTGGTGGCGGAACTGCATTTACATGGATACAGGGAAACATGCGAAGAGGCATTGGTACATTATTTTACCAAACGAAACATTTTCTATCGTACAGACGATATGAAAACGCCCATGGTGAATGTGATGCTGGGAACATTCTATCCACCCGATCCGATAAAGATCGGGGCACATCAGATTGTTTATGCTTTGCGTGTATTGGGGTGTGCGCCGGAATCGGAGGCAATGCAGGCCGGGTATAAAGTGCTGGATCAGCACAGACTGGAAAACGGCAGATACGTGCTGACAGCATCCAAAAGCGTACCGGCATTCAAGGTCGGTAACGTCGGAGAAGAGAACAAGTGGGTAACGCTTTATGCTTATATGGCGCGGGAATAAGAAGCGATGAAATAAAAAGCAGAGGATTATGATGGATTATCAAACAGAAAGACTGATCATCCGTTCGTTCCGGGAGGATGACGCGGAGGCATTGTACCGGATCAAAACCAATCCGCAGGTAACGGAATTCTGTCCGGATTTTCTGGATGTTGACGCGAAGCGGGAGGATATGTACGGATATATCCGTGAATTTCAAAGAATTGAGGATGCCGGAGACATCGACACATGGCGCTGTTACGCCATTGCAAACAGGAAGACCGGCGTTGTTATGGGAACTCTTACCTTCAGCAAGCAGAGCATGCTTCATGAATATGAACTGGGGTGGATGATGATCGGCGAGTATACCGGGAGAGGGTATGCATCAGAGGCGGCGGAGGCATTTGCCGAGAATTTCTGCCGGACACATGGGGTTGATTATCTGGTTGTTATAATGGATGTTGACAATCCCGCGTCCCGCAGGACGGCGGAGAAGAGTGGTTTCCGGCTCTTTGAAAAGAGAACAGTCTACGATTATCACTACAATCGGTATTGTGATGACTATTTCTATTTTCGCAGATACTGGTCCGGCTGTACTCTGAAAGACCGGTATTACGGAGATTCCCCGTATTACGGACGTTCAACGTCAGAAAGTAAGAAATAAACGAATGAGAGGTATGTGATTGAACAGAATTCTTGAACAAGTAAAATTTTTATTTTCCATGGAGGACTGCACTTTCACTCCGATTTCCGGCCATGAGGGCGGACGGAACCAGATCATTATCGTTAGTCGGAATGGGGAAAAGCAGTATGTTCTTCGCATCTCCGCCCTCGGAGACCGAAGCGAAAAAGATTATCTTGCCGAGACTGAGTTTATCCGTTTTCTGACTGAAAATGGGGCGCCTGTGGCGGATGTGATCCCGTCTGTTTATGGCAGGCTTGTAGAATGCGTGGAGGTCGATGACAATGGCAAGCCGGTGGAGTATGTGGAGGCGGATGCCAATGGTAAGGCTGTATATGTAAGTTTATTTGCTTACGCAAAAGGTATGTTGATCGCGGATAACGGCTACGGTTACAGGGAAGGTGCACCGTTGAGCGAATACTTCTATAACACAGGCAAAGCACTGGGAGCGATCCATAGATTGTCCAAAGCATATACGCCTGTTCATAATCGTCCTGACTACTTCGACAAATACAATAGGACATACTTGAACAGCCTGATCCCGGATGAATACAGTGAACTGAAAACAGCCATCGCCAAACGCATGGAGGAATTCCGTGCGCTACCGAAAGACGAAGGCTGCTACGGTCTGGTTCATTTTGATTTCAGTGACGGCAACTACCATATCGACATGGATACGGGTGCGATTACGGTATTTGATTTTGACAACTGCATGAACTGCTGGTATATGTTTGATCTTGCCAACCTCTGGATCCATAACGAAGGCTGGACAAGGCAGGAAACCGATCCGGGCAAACGCTTTACGCTGATGCAGCAGTGCTTTGACATTCAATTACAGGGCTATAAAACCGAAACTGATATTCCGGATGAGATGTTAAATGAACTGCCGCTGTTCATCGACATGGTTTTGATCGAAAATATCGTGGATGATTTTGAATGTTCTATCCGTGAAGGTGAGGAATTGGACTATGAAGATATCGAAGATGCGGCGGAATGCCTGATCAATGGTATTCCTTATGCGGGGATCGGACAGGAGTATTGAAACTAGACCTTAAGGATCTGCTTGACAAAGCATACCGGATAGTTCTTGGGAGTTTCAGTAAGAAAAAACAGAAGGAAATTTTGGGGGAGGAATGATGATATGGAATTGCGGATGGGTATATCCTAAAGCTGGTCAACTGATGAGATAGAGCGGAGACAGTCGATCTCCGCTTTTTTTTATTGAAAACTGATGTTTTGAGTACGATAGTATGTTATAATGAAACTGGAAAGATATTCAGAATTAATTCAATATATTCGAGGTTGTAAAAATGGACTTACACGATTACGCCGATGTGGCTGAAAACTACGATCTGTATTTGGATGAGATGTATAAGAACGAAGATAATCACGCGGGTTTCCGGGAATTCTATCTTGATTTTGCCCGAAAATACGGAAATGCAGGAGTGATCGATATCGCCTGCGGGACAGGGGCTGTTCTGCTTTATCTTGCTGAGCATGGGATCATTGCCGACGGTACGGATCTTTCCGAAGCCATGTGCCGTGTCGCGGATGAAAAAGCCAAGGCGAAAGGCTTTAATCTCAATATTTTCCCGGCGAACATGACAGAATTTAAGAGTGATCGAAAATACTCCTGTGCGATCATAGCACGAAGCGGATTTATGCATCTGACAACACCGGAATTGCAGCGGGCCGCGCTGATCAATATCCGTGAGAATCTGACAGATGGCGGGATGCTTACGTTCAATACTTTTGATCCGCATCCTTATTTTCAGGCACAGCAGATGAATACGAAAGATACGGATTATTCATTACGCCTCGAATATACGAACAATAAGGGACAGCATGAGAAAATCTACAATGCGATCTCCTATGATCCTTATACTCAGATCATGAGCGGAAACTGGAAATTTGAAACGCTCGATGATAAAGGAAATGTCGTGGAGGAAAGGGTTCGTCCGTTGAAGATGCGACAGACATATCGGCAGGAAATGATCTATCTCCTGGAGCTTACCGGTTTTGAGATTGTTGACATATATGGGGGATACCATAAAGAAAGCGGTGCAGGTTCTGCTAAAAATGTTATCTGGTGTGTTAAAAAAATAGGCTGAACCTATAACCCCGTCCCTATGGTTCTTTATAAAGTCAGGAGAGTGAGATATATGGCAAAGATCAG
>JAGCZE010000422.1 GCA_017960415.1 Lachnospiraceae bacterium | reverse complement strand
AGCTTTTTCAGGGCGCGATATCCCATATAGAAATAACTGATCGCATCACGGAGTGCATTGGCAATATGCCCCTTGACCCTGTTGATCCTCTGGAGGCGGTTCTGTTCCGCACAGACTGCGATCTGTTCAGTTTCGAACTGCTCGCCCCTTTCGGTGAACATATCTGCGCTGTTGTACAGTCTAGTATCCATTCCGTTCTTGTACGAAGGAATATCGAACATATAATACCCGAAAAGCCTGTTGGATTTTGCAAGCTTCGAATAAAATTCCAGCTCGATCTTCTGGTTCTTCAGATTGTAAATGCATACTACTACCATTGCCGCAATCTGCACGGGTATGATGAGAGGACAGTAAAAAGCGATGATCGTAACCGAAGTGAACATCAGCACTATATTATATATTATATCATAAAGTGAGCCCAGCATACCGGTAATTCCGCCGGAATACCACGAAATGCCTTCCTGTGCCTTTCTCTGCTGTGTCAGCACATCGGGATCCTCGGTATACTGGAAGTCCATAGTCATGGACTTCTCGCACATCCTTTCGTTCAGCGCCCTCTCAAATATTGTCGAATAATAATTGATCGAGGAATTGGCTATGTTCGAAAGAAGCCTTGATAAAAATTCCGCAGAAACCGTAAGCGCCACATACAATACGATGGTTTTTATGTGTGTTTCCACAGCTGCGCCGTCCTTGATCGCCACTATCTCATCGATCAGCAGCTTCGGCAGCAGTAATACCTTTAGTTCCGAAAGAGCCGAGCCGAGGAATCTTAAGAAATACATGAAGAAAATGCTTTTCTTGGTCTTCCACGCCACGGAAAACACATATTTCAGCACCTTCCGCGTCATAAATATCAAACCCGGCTTGTCTGCCTGTTCTTTTTCATCCAGAAAACTACTCATGTTCATCACCCCTGTCAGCCTGCATTAAGCTCTTTATTATTTTCGTCAATATAATACTGCGCCTGAACTTTAAACATTTCACTGTACGCGCCGCCGGCCTTCAACAGACTCTCATGCGTCCCGTATTCTTCCAGCCGGGCATTCTTAAACATTGCCACATTATCGCAGAATTGCGTCGAAGAGAGTCTGTGGCTGATATATATCGCAGTCTTGCCCTCCACGATCTTGTCAAAATCCTGATAAAGCCTGGTTTCCGCAAGCGCATCAAGTGCCGCGGTAGGTTCATCGAGCACTATGACCGGAGCGTCCTTGTAAAGTGCTCTCGAAAGCGCGATCTTCTGCTTCTCTCCGCCCGAAAAGTCGACCCCGTCATCATCAACAACCTTCAGAACCTCCGTATCTACACCGTGCTTTAGTTCAGCAATACTATCTTTCATTCCTGAGGCATTAAGACACTCAACCGTGCGCTCTTTATCCGTATCGGCAATGGTATTCATCGACACATTCAGGTAAAGCGGATACGCAAACAGGATAACCTCCTGAAATACCGGAGAAAACAGCTTATAATACTCTTCCCTGTCGTAAGTCGAGATATCGACTCCGTTCAGAAGGATACGGCCTTTCGTGGGTTCATACAGCCTTAAGAGAAGCTTGATGAACGTTGTTTTTCCGGCACCGTTCAGGCCCACTACCGCAAGCTTCTTTCCCGACTTTACTGTCAGGCTTAGATCTTCCAAAGCGTATTTGTCGGCACCCGGATACTTAAACCACACATTTTCGAATTTAAATTCATACTTTGTAAGCTCCGGAATATGCTTTCCCTCATTTTTCAGATCTGCGTCGACATCCATAAAAGACCTGAAATCATCTACCTCACGGCTGCAGGCAAGTATCCGGTTCACATTATCCAAGAGGGAGAGGATATAATTGAAGAATGAAGCCGCCGAACCAAGATAGAGCGTAAAATTACCGATCGTCAGGTCTTTGGAGATGACCGAATATATCAGCCATGCATAAAGCCCGCTCTCGGCGATCAGCCATAACGCATTTCCGATCAGGCCGCATATCCACCAGCGTATCTCGTTTTCCTTCTGCGCCCTGATCCTTTCTTTTCCGAGCTCTCTGTATTTACCGATCAGGAAATTCTTCAGTCCGTACATTCTGATATCTTTTGCGGCCGAAAAATCAGTAAATGTAAAGTTCATGTACCCGTCCTTGCGCCACCAGGTCGCAAGCGGATCCCAAATATGTGCTTTGGTATACTTATTGGTCTTGTTCTTGATGAAGAAGTTGATCAGCGCAAGTGCCACCATTCCCACCGCCACAGGGATACTCAATGTTCCCATGATAACCAGACCAACGGCAACTACCGCTACGCACTGGAAGAAATCCTCCATGCAGTGCATCAGGCCCTCGACACCGTTGTTATTGCCGCCCACGGCATTGCTTGCCTTCTGGTAGCAATCGAGGATGTCCTTGTCTTCAAGGTTCTGATAGCGCTGGGTCATGAATTTATAGTTCTTATTCACGATCTCAACAAAACGGGCACTGATATATCTGTACCAGTTGGTCCATTTCGTGCAGCTCTGGGTGACCGTTACCGCAACCTGGATCACGCACAGGACAGCTATGATCATAATGAGTCTTGATACATCATCCTGCCGTGTGATGGCATCGATCACGAATTTTGAAATAAAAGTCCACAGATAGACTGCCACTGTCGATGCCAGGATGCCCAGAGTAATGATGATCCTCATCTTCGGTTCCGTTTTAAACAGACTCTTTAATACATAGACCGAATTCGCCCAGGGCCCATATTCTTTGTGGTAAGGATTTTTCTTTTCTTCGTTGTTCTGATCACCCTCAGGCTTTTTATTATCCTCATTGTTTTGATTTACTGCCCTGTTATTATATTTTTTCTTCTCTTCAGTTCTTTTCTTCACGGTTTAATCCCCTTATAAATGCAATCTTTACGATTTTCCGAACAGTTTCCCCCTGTCTGCCCAGCTCTTCGATCTGCTGTTGACCTGCATCTGATAACCGCAGGGAGGATTTATATAATCCTTTGCCAGGAACATCAGAGCAAGGAAGATGCCTCCGAGATTTGGATCGACTTCATAAGCATCCTCTTCACCGTTCTCATTTACAATAGCGATCTTATGGAACGGAAGATTTCCGCTGGTGTTGAAAATACTGTAGTCAACCAGCGATTTTAGCAGCTTGTCAACCTTGTCACGGTTGATACAAAGCGCTTTTGAAATCGTTCCTGCAGTCACGCAGGCACTTCCCGAAAGTGTATAAAGATATGTGATTATTTTCATATTGTCCTTATCTGATAACATTTTAAACAGATT
>JAGCZE010000421.1 GCA_017960415.1 Lachnospiraceae bacterium | reverse complement strand
GCGGTGCGATGTACGATCTGGGATGTTATTGTACCACAATGATACTTTCACTGATCGATTCCGAACCCGAATTTGTAAAGGCAGATGCGGAATTTTCCGACCTCGGTGTTGACTTTTTGACAACCGGTATAATTCGTTTTGCCAATGGGGCAAGGGCGGCCTTCAATGTAGGTATGATCCTCGGTGCAAACAGCAATTCGCGCTATGACAGGCTGTATATCCACGGAACAAAAGGTGCTATAAAGTCGGATGTGGAGTACAATCAGGCCGGTGAATTGAAATACAGGATATTTACGGATGAAGGCGTCACGGAAAAGTGCGTCAGTGTACCGCAGAATTATTCGCTGGAGGTCGAGCAGCTCGGAAGATGCATACTTGAGGGTGAAAAACCGCATATTACACCCGAATTCTCGATAAAGAATGCAGAACTGATCCATAAGGTACTGAAAGAAATCGGATATTGAAGGAGACAATTATGGTTGATGTAAAAGGAAGATGGGCTCTGATCACCGGAGCGGCAAGAGGCATAGGATATCTTACGGCAAAATTTATGGCAAAGCAGGGTTGTAACCTGATATTGCACAGCCGCAGCCTTGAACATACCGAAAAGGTATTGAAGGAAGTACAGGCGGAGGGGGTATCGGCTTATGCGGTGGCAGCCGACTTAAACGACCTCGGATCCGTAGAAAAAATGCTGGCAGAGATTGACGGCTTTGGCGTTCCTGTTGATATCGTATTGAATAACGCCGGACTCCAGATAGCATACAGGACAGAGTATTTTACAACTCCTGCGGAAGATTTCCTGGTAAGTTTCAATGTTAATACGATTGCTCCCGTCATGATATGCTATCATTTCATGCCGAAGATGATAGAACGGGGATTCGGACGAATACTGAATACTACCAGCGGTATCAGGCTTGAACCTGAACAGGCCGGCTATTCGGCCAGCAAAGCGGCTCTTGATAAGGTTACGATTGACCTTGGGAAGACGGTTGAAGGAACTGATGTCATGATCAACCTGACTGATCCGGGATGGTGCCGTACCGATCTGGGCGGACCGGGTGCACCGAATGCCCCCGAAAGTGCGATCCCGGGAATTGTTGTAGGTGTTTTCGCCGACGATAAGAAGTCAGGCCGTTTCCTGGGGGCACAGAATTTTGCCGGCCTTTCTCTCGAAGATGCCGTAAAGAAGGCTGAAAAGGAGTTTGACAGTCCTTATGGAAAATAAGATCTCATTTTCAAGTGATTATACAAAGGGCGCTCATCCCAAAATACTGGAGCGCCTTATTGCGACCAACTATGAACAGAAAGATCCGTATGGTACGGATGTTTATTGCGCGAGCGCTGCAGAGAAGATAAAAAAGATATGTGGTTGTCCCGAGGCGGATGTGTTCTTCCTCTCAGGCGGAACCCAGACAAACCAGACTGTGATCGATATGCTGCTTAAACCTTACGAGGGTGTGATAGCCGCACAAACAGGACATGTGGCCGCGCATGAGGCCGGAGCTATAGAATTCGGCGGACACAAGGTGCTGACGCTGAACGGTGTATCTGAGGCGCCGAAGGATAAAACTGCCGTATATTCCGACCGCATCGGCAAGATAGAGGCAGCGGATATCCGGGCGCTATTAAAGCGTTTTTACTCCGATGACAATCATGAGCATATGGTATTTCCGGGAGCGGTTTATATTTCGCATCCCACCGAGTACGGTACGCTCTATTCTAAGGCTGAACTGACTGCAATATCCGGAGTCTGCCGTGAATATGACATCCCGCTTTTCCTGGACGGAGCACGGCTTGGATACGGGCTTATGAGCAAGAGAACCGACGTGACCATACAGGATATTGCGGAACTGACGGATGTCTTTTATATCGGTGGGACCAAAGTCGGTGCCCTGTGCGGAGAAGCGGTTGTATTTCCGAAAGGTGTTCCGACCAAACATCCGGTTCCGATCATCAAACAGCACGGGGCTCTGCTGGCAAAAGGCTGGCTGCTGGGGCTTCAGTTTGATACGCTGTTTACCGATGATCTTTATTTTGAGATCAGCAAAAATGCTATCGAAAAAGCTGAACTTCTGAGAAAAGGCCTGGTCGAAAAGGGCTACCGGCTGTACATAGATTCTCCTACCAACCAGCAGTTCATCGTCTTGGAAAATGACAGGCTGAAGGCTCTGTCGGAGCATGTCGGGTACGGATTCTGGGAAAAGTATGACGAAGATCATACGGTAATACGGTTTGCAACAGATTGGGCAACTACCGAAGAGGATATCGTTACATTGATGAAATATCTGTAGGTGATGAGCCATCGACTATAACCGGCAGAATGAAAGCGATGGCGGGATTGTTTTATGATGCCCGAAAAAACATAAACCGAGAGGGAAGATCAAAATGGCTGAAGTAATAAAGATCAACGACGGTACATGGAGGATTGAGGATGGCATGGTGCGTTTTTTCGTTCTTGAAGGTGACGAAAAAGCCCTGCTGATCGACAGCGGGATGAATATGCCCGATGCCGCGCAGATTGCGGGAACGGTCACATTGAAGCCTCTTATGATGCTCAATACACATGCCGACCGGGATCATATTTCGGGTAACGGCGAATTTGACGAATGTTATATGAGTCCCGCAGAGGAAGACAATTTCCGCGCAGCGGGCGGGACGTCACGGATCATACCGGTAGCGGATAACGATATTATCGATCTGGGAAACAGGCCTCTCGAGATAATCGATATTCCCGGCCATACACCCGGCAGCATCGCTATTCTCGATGTAAACAACAGAGCGCTGATAGGCGGGGACTCCGTGCAGAACGGAAATATCTTCATGTTTGGCAAATTCAGGGATCTGAACAGCTATATTAAGAGCATGAAGAAGCTGCTCGGATTTAAGGAGCGTTTTGATGAAGTATATCCTTCCCACGGTTCATTTCCGGTGCAGCCGGAACTCATAGACAGGCTCATCGAAGGCGCAGAACAGATCGCAGCCGGGAAATGCAGCGGCCAGATCGTTGACATGTTCGGACGCCAGGCGAGACTTTATAAATTCGACTACGCCGGATTTTTAGGAGAAGCCTGAATAGCGAGGGGCTGTATTAATTCTGTTCGGGAATCATGCCCGCAGAGGCCTTATACAGCATATCCGAGATATCCCGGAAATCTTCCGGAGCCAGCTTGCATACCTGCCTGTCGTATGTGAGCAGTCCGTTGGTTTCATCTTCAACGTCGGAAACCTGTGTATAGATCGCCGTCGAAAGCCCTTTTTGAACGAGGGGGAGAACCTCGAGTCTGTACAGATCCCTTATTGCCTGCTTAAAAGCGTCTTTGTCGGCAAATATCCTGTATCCATAGGTTTTTTCAAGATTGAAGCTGTGCTCGGGGATCTTATAAACATATCCCCCGAATTCTGAGATCACGAGAGGCAGATCCGTCCGTTTACCGGGATGAAGCTTCTTAAAATAGATATGGATACTGTCGACATCGCTGTTCTTACGGTGGAACCAGCCGCTTGTGGAATCAGTGAAACGGCTGCCATCGAGCTTTTTCAGGCGGTCGTAGGCACTGTCCGCATCGAACTGCCCCCAGCCTTCGTTAAAGATGGTCCAATAGCATATACAGGGGTGATTGCGCAGCAGTTCCACGGTCTTTTCCATAGCTTCGTTAAATGTCCTGCGGGCAAACTTGTTCCTGTGGGATACGCGGTCGTTTCTGTGTACAAGGCCGATCGTCGGCAGCAGGGTATCTTTAAAGAAGCTGTATACACCGTTATTTACCATATCCTGGAATACAACCATGCCGAGCCGGTCACAGTCGTAATAGAACTGTTCCGGCTCGATCTTTATATGCTTCCTCAGAGTATTGAAACCAAGCGCTTTCATGGCCAGGATATCCTTTTCGTACAAAGAAAGATCTGCAGGCGTATAAAGGCCGTCGCTGAAATACCCCTGATCGAGGAGTCCGTGGAAGAAATAGGGCCGGCCGTTCAGACACAGCCGTTTGACTCCATCACAGTCCTTTATTTCAAGGGTCCTGAGGGCAAAATACGACTCAATTGTGTCTTCACCGCAGCTGAGCGTAAATCTGTAAAGATAAGGCGACTCCGGGCTCCAGTACTTCTTCTCATCAGGTTCGATACGTGCCTTACCGTCCTTTAGAGCATATTCTTTTCCTTCACAGAGTATTATTCCGGTATCAGCTCCTTCTGCTGAAATATCCGCGCCTTCCGGGTCCGTTGAGATCACGATCCTTCTGACATACTTTTCGGGGACGGGTTCAAGCCAGACACTCTGCCATATGCCGCTGACCGGCGTGTACCACATCCCGCCTCTTTTTTTTGACTGTTTTCCTGTAGGGAATGCAGGATCGAGGTCATTTATGACATGCACTTCCAGCAGATTCAATTTACTGTCGGAAGTATTCAGTTCATTTGTGATATCGACTTCAAAGGGCAGATATCCGTTATCGTGCTCAATTACCTTTTTCCCGTTTATGAATACCTCACACAGCCGGCTGACGGCTCCGAAATGCAGTATAATACGGCGGGATCTCCATTCCTCCGGTACTTCAAATTCCTTCTTATAACGCATTTTGGCTCCGTAAGGTACTTCCCCTTTATATCCCGACAACAGGCTCTCGGGGCAGAAGGGTACCCTTATATCGGTTTCGGGACAGCCTTCGAAGCCGAATCGGAATGTACCGTTCAAGCTGAGCCAGTCCTTCCTGACCAGCTGAGGCCTGGGATACCGGTCATGGGGATGATCGCCCAGTGATGCACCTTCAGGGGTATACAGCTGCTGAAATGAGATTTGTTTAGTCATATTATCTTCGCCCCTTTATATTTTCTATTAACTATATTATCTTAATCGGTTGCGAATGGCAATGCACAACCCGGTAATAAAAAATAAACCGGATACTGGTCGTAAAGGAACTTTTATGGTACAATTCAGGATATGGAGATGATATTTAAAAGGAGGTATTTTTATGTTCGACGGGGATGCAAAATGGATCGGAAAACCGGGTGAAACAAGTGATGTCTGCCCGGAATTTGTCAGGAAATTCTCGATAGGCAGGCCGGTGAAAGACGCACATATGTCCATTACTGCTCTTGGGGTTTATGAAGCTTACTGCAACGGGAAAAGAGTAGGGGATTTTGTGCTGGCGCCGGGCTGGACAGTCTATGAAAAGAGGCTCCAGGTACAGACATATGATATTAAGGACTTGTTGGTTCAGGGAGACAATGAGCTTGACGTAACAGTCGGAAGAGGCTGGTACGCTTCACCTATTCCGGGTTGGGAACCGAAAGGCGGTATTTCGAAAAAAGACAGAGCAGCCAGACGCACCGGACTCATTGCGATGATCGTGATCGAATATGAAGACGGGACGCAGGATACTGTCGTGACCGACAATGAGTGGAATTGGAGACAGAGCAAAGTAAGGTTCAGCGAAATTTACGACGGCGAAGAATATGATGCTTCATTTGAGGATCATACACTCCTTCCCGTTGAAACCTTTGAACATGACAGGAATATTCTGATCCCTCAGGAAGGAGAGTTCATAAAGGAGACCGAGCGCGTAAATGCCGTGAAGGTGATCAGGACCCCTTCGGGTGAGACGGTTGTGGACTTCGGACAGAATATTACCGGATATGTGGAGTTCGATGTTAAGGCGGCAGCAGGTGACAGGATCGAGTTTCTGCACGGTGAAGTCCTTGACAGGGAAGGTAATTTCTATAATGCCAATTACAGAGGTGCCAAGGCAAAGGTTACCTATATTTGCAGCGAGGGCAGCCAGACCTGGCATCCTCACCTGACATTTTTCGGATTCAGGTATATCAAGCTTGTTTCATTTCCGGGGAACCCCAAAAAAGAAGATTTCAGGGCTTATCTGGTATCGTCCGACTTAAAACAGACAGGCTTTATCCGAACGGGACATGAAAAGATCAATCAGCTGATATCCAACGTACTCTGGGGTCAGAGGGACAATTTCCTTGATGTGCCGACAGATTGTCCTCAGCGAGACGAAAGACTAGGATGGACCGGAGATGCACAGGTATTTGCAAGATCCGCAACACTGAATTATGATGTTGAGAAATTCTACAGAAAATGGCTGCATGACCTGAAAGCCGATCAGCGTCCCGATGGAGCCGTAGGCAAGGTGATCCCCGATCTTATGCCGGGTGACCCGCCGAGTGCGGCCTGGGCTGATGCGGCGGTCATTATTCCCTGGCAGGTTTGGCAGACATATGGAAACGATACTGTGCTGAAAGACCAGTTTTCAAGCATGAAGGCATGGGTTGACTATATCGGTTCCGTAACGGAAGAGCCCTACCTGTGGATCGGAGGAGTGCATTACGGGGACTGGCTGGGACTTGATGCTCCCGCGGGCAGCTACAGAGG
>JAGCZE010000420.1 GCA_017960415.1 Lachnospiraceae bacterium | reverse complement strand
ATAATGCACATAATCTTTGTTCTTGCACATGCCCTTTCCCTCAACGTCAGAGAGCTTGGCCACATCCTGCCCGTTGCATAAGGTCGTTTTCATAACGATATTGAGCGGCTCAGCGTCGGTATCATTTGCGATATAAGTTCCGATACCGAAAGCAACCTTGGCTCTGCCATCGAAGTGTCTGAAGATCGCGTCTGCCTTTTCAAAATCAAGACTGTCGGAGAACAGAAGCGTCTTGGTGCGCGGATCGAGTCCCAGTTTTTTATAATGCTCGATCATCTTCTCGCCCCATTCCACGGGATCTCCCGAGTCATGTCTTACGCCGCTGAACAGCGTTGCCTTCGCCAGATCGAAATCACGCAGGAAGCAATCCGTCGTGATCGTATCGGTCAGGGCGATACCGTTCAATACGCCGTATTCCCTGATCCATGCATTGAGTGCGTAATAATTTGAATAAGCCGGATTGTGCTTGTGGTCTCCCTGGCCGACGCTCATGATCCACTCATGAGCCATTGTTCCGACAGGAGTAAGGCCGAACTTCTTGGCCAGATGTACATTCGACGTACCGATGAATGTGCTCTTGCAGTCATCTTCCTTGTTCAGCAATGCCAGCTTCCCGACAGCCAGCTCCTGTGCCTCGGCCGAGAGCCTTCTTCTGAGCCCGAATTCGGAGAAGGTCGACAGATTGAACCGGTTACACGCAACATTCTCATATTTCGTATTAAGGCGCTCCCTGAAGCTCTCCATGAGTTTGTCATAATCATAACCCATCCGGAAATAAACTTCATTTACGATAGCAAGCGTAGGTATCTCGTACATCGAAGTATTGAGCCATGTGCCTCTTGTCTCGATCGAAAGACCGTGTTCATCATCGGTCGTGATCTCAAAATCCTCAAACCTCGGCTTCCATATGCGCAGGAAATTGACATAGGAACCCTTGATCCACTTGATCCTGTCAAGGTACTGCAGTTCATCCTCGGTAAATCTGAGATCACAGTAGGCTCTGATCTGTTCCCTGATCTCCTGCACCATTTCGGCGGTAAATTTCACATCTGTGTTCCTGCATCTGAAGGACCAGGTGGTCATATACGCCGGATACTGGTGAAATATTCCCTGTCCCATGCTGAATTTGTACATGTCCGTCTCAAGCAGACTCGTAATGATCGGTTTCAATTTCATAACTTTATTCCTCCGTATTTTGATTGTGATTCATTTTCATTTTATCCGATAACCAGCTTCTCGGCCTCTTCTGCCGGAAGCGGACGGCCCCAGATATATCCCTGTATAAAATCACAGCCGATGCGGCGTAAGGTCTCAAGCTGTTCGGGTTCCTCAACGCCCTCCGCTATGACCCTGAAATCCATTACATGCGCCAGTGATATGATCGCCTCCACATACTTCTGCGATGAATCGTTCATGTTCATCTTGTCGATAAATGATTTGTCGATCTTCAGTGTGTCGGACGGAAAGCTGTTCAGATAACTTAATGACGAATAACCCGTTCCGAAATCGTCAATTGCGATCCTGAGACCCATATTCTTGAGTTCATTCAGACAATCGGATGCTTTCTCCGGTGACTCTATCATAATGGATTCGGTGATCTCTATCTCAAGCCGGTCCGCAGATATGCCGCACTCATTTATGAGTTCCCTGATCTCGCCGACGAAACCGATCTTCATCAGATGCTTTACCGAAGTATTTATGCTCAGCACGATATCCGCCCCCGACTTTTTGATCAGTTCGCCGAAAAACGGCACTGCCTTCCTGTATACCTTACTGTCAAGGCTGTCGATCAGTCCGGTTCTTTCAGCTGCCGGTATGAATTCTGCAGGACTTATGATGTTTCCGTCAACATCCTTCATACGCGCAAGAGCTTCGAATCCGCGAAGCTTATGATCCATGTCATATTGGGGCTGGAGGTTAAAATAAACCATATCCTTTTCCAGGGCATCCCGCACCATATTGTCCATCATAAGCGAACTCTGCGACTGGAGCAGATCCGGCGTAAAGTGCATGATATGTTCGCTGCTGTTAATACCTTTGATCTCTTTCATCGCAGCGACCGAGAACGAGATCAGCGAATCGCGCGTGTTGGTATCAAAAGGATATACGGCATATCCGAAGCTTGCATTTACGGAAAATTCATATCCTTCTATGCATAGCTTTCCGCAGATGGCGTTTTCATAGGTTTTAATGGTTTTTACTATATCCTCATCCGTTTTATAATCACGGATCACCAGTGAAAACTCATCGCCGTTTATGCGTGACAGGAAATCAAGCGTCCCGGAAAGGCCTTCGTCCACGATCTTCTTGCAGCGTGAGGCGATCTCGACCAGCGCCTTGTTTCCAATATCGAACCCAAACGTATCGTTAATACTCTTAAAGCCGTTTATATCAATTGTTGTCAGCGCAAAAGGCTTGTCCCGCTTTACGAGCTCATCGAGCAGTTCAGTACCGGCGAATCCGTTCGGTAAGCCGGTCAGGATATCCGTTGTAGCCTGTTCGCGCAGTTTTTTCTGAGACTTATCAAGTGTCCTGTTCTTAAAATATATAACAATGATCGCAACGATCGTCAGCGCATTTCCGAATATTCCGGGAATACTCGTATAGTTGCCTTTGACCACTATTCCCGCGATGAGCATCGGGCACTGTATCAGCAGCACCGCAACAGACGTTATGAACCCTAGCTTTCCGCAGATCACGACCATCAGAACAATACACAGATTTGAAACCGAAGAGATGGTGCCGGCAAAGGTATAGACCGAAACAGGATTGCCGGCCAGCATTATGACCTTCTGCGATCCTGCGGTCAGGCTTACGGTAACAGCGGAAACAATATATAAGATCAGCAACAGCACATAGATACCCATGTGTGAATCGCGGCGTGTTGCAAGACTGTCGAGCGTTTTTTCCAAAATACGTGTTTCTTCGGTAGCGTCACTGTTTTTTCTCATATGCCGGCCCTTTCATTAAAAGATAAGATTACGTTCCCTATGCATATTTTTGATAAAAGCGACAAAATGTCTGACACTTTAAACATATTATACACATTTTGAGCTTTTTAGGCAATTATAAAAGATTACAAAAGGCATTTTTGACTCAGTTTTTTCATCTCAGCAATGTTATCCGTGTTTTATATTTGGTTTTGTAAGTTCCAGCTTCTTGTTTTTCAATTTACCCCATATTATAAACGTAAAACGATAACATCTTGTATGATTAGATATTTATTCTATTTTCTATTTTTATATCT
>JAGCZE010000419.1 GCA_017960415.1 Lachnospiraceae bacterium | reverse complement strand
TTCAAAGCTTTTCTCAGAAACGTATAAAAAGTGGTGAGCCCAAAGGCCGCCACCGTATATTTGTTAATCTGAGCTTTTCCGCGATCTTCGTACGGCGCTTTTTCGTACGTACGGAGCCCCTGATTTTCGTACGTACGAAATCGTACGTTCGTACCCCGTACGAAACGAAGGCTGAATCCCATGAAGCGCTTTATTTCAAAAGGTCTGCAGCTTTCGTACGGATGGGTTTTGGTCTATACAAGCTACCACATCGGCAGGACAAACTGTTCGAAAGATCCAACGATGAACAGTTCGGATGGTCCGAACTGTTCACGTCAACGGTCAGATTATTATACCGGAATCAGTAATTCATCAGAAGGTTCCTTATGATATTTTCCGCATGCGATGGATTGCGTACAGTGGGATTCAGGATGATCAGATACAGATTGCCGTATTTCTTTGTCTGGCAGTACAGGTTATGCGACATATAGGATGGTGTTCCGCCACTGTGCAGATAAGCAGGTTCCCGCCGGCCGATACTCATCCATCCGCATCCATACCCATTTTCCGTGTTGAACATTTCATCCAGCGACTCCCGGCTTAACAGCTTTCCGCCTGTCAGTGCCCTGTCAAAGGCAAGCAGGTCGGCCGCGCAGGAACAGATATCGCCGGTCCCTCGCGCAGTCCGAAGATCCGACATATACCCAGTTGGAAACACATCTTCAAAGTCAAAGGGATATGTCCCTTCCGGAACCGATTCAGGAACGCTTGTCAGTTTGCCGGGTTCCATACAGTATGAATGTTCCATTTCGCAAACGGAAAAGATATGCTCCCGAATATACGCTCCATAGCTTTCACCTGTAACCTTCTCAATGATCATGGCCAGCAGTGTATAGTTGACATTACTGTATTCATACTTTGTTCCTGGAACGAATCCAAGCTCCGCCTCGAACAGAGCCGCAAGCAATTCCTCATCGGAAAAACCGTCTGTATAGTATTTCTTCATAAGAACAGGATCTTTCTCCAGCGCTTCATCCGGAAAGAATTCCCGCCTGAGTCCGGACTGCATGTGCAGCAGCTGGCGAATTGTAATTCCTGCGCCTTTTTCATATTCCGGGAAATATTTTCCAAGCGGATCGTCAAGATCCAGTTTTCCCTGTTCACAAAGCTGCAGGATAGCTGTCGCCGTAAATGTTTTCGTAATCGATCCGATCTCAAAGACAGTATATGCGTTTACACGGGTTTCCCCATCCGTTTCAACGGAATTGACGCCGCACAAAAAGATTACATGATCATCTGTAGCAAGCAGGTATACTCCGCTTGCTGTATCAGGATACGCACACTCCTGCCGCATGATTTTTACCAGTTTCTCAAAAGATTCTTCTTCCGTTGTCCAGGTATGATCCGTCTCATCATATGCGAGGCCTTCCATGAACAGCGAGTTGCTTTCTCCGGCTGCATATCCGGTCAACATCACCGCAGCAACAACCAAAATCAGGAAAAACCGGATTTCACACCACAAAGCCTGTCGTTTCAAAGCGAAATCACCCATTTCCCGTTGGTATCAGAACCTTTCCTGCATATGATTCCTCGTTCTTTCAGTTTCTCAATAGCCGTTCGTGCCTGAGAATCAGATATCTGCATTCTTGCGGATATTTCAGCGCGGGAAACAGAAGGATCGGCTTTAATCATCTCAAGAACAGCGCCGATACGTTTTTCCATTATTTCAGAGTGCTTTAGCGGTTTCTCTGGCGATTTCTCTGGTTGTTTTTCAGAAATCGCCAGAGTGGAGCCTTTTAACACCAGAGGCAGAGTGACAATCGTTCTGATGATTCCGTCACGACCGCTTGTTTCCTCAACCTTTGGCTCTTCGAAATTCTCTTCTTTCCAGATTTTGTAGATGTTCGGGACACCGCTTCCGGCGCGCTCTCCGACTCCTATGTAATTGAGCATATTCAGGATCAGTTTGTTACGCGGCTGTGATTCTCCGCCCCGAAGCATCTGTTTTTTCCCCAGACGAATCGTACCGGGATTTGATAAAACTATTTTATCCGGGTATTTACGGATAACCACACTTCCAGACAGGAGAAAGTCAGCATTTGACAGACAGTTTGCCAGGGCTTCCCTTACCGCAACATGGATAGGCGTATCGTCTGTACGGTATATACCATCCAGCACAAATGGTTTTTTCAGATCCGCGGCAATCTTGAAGTATACCTTTGTATAGAAGTCATATACATTGCCGGACCAGTCGCCGCTGTGAGATGCAAGCCGGTCTGTCCAGCGCATTGTGGGATCGAGCATTTCATAATAATCAAGAAGAAAATCCGGAAACTCCCGGATGATCCTCTGGTAATTACCAAACATCAGGAGGCCTGCAGCGGTGGGATGAATCATATGATCCTTTGTCTCATCACTGGCTGCCCCGATTTCCCGAAGGAATTCATCGTCCGGTAATTCTACGAAGGGATGACCCGAATGAGAAGCATTATACCGGAGTCTGTAGGACTTTATACTGTCCTGATTGAGATCTTTGATTTCCTTGTCCTCGAGAATTTTGAAATCTGTAGTTTTTTCTGTCTGATCACGGAGCATCGCGCGAACAGCTTCCCGAGTACAATGGTAATCACCTTCGCCGTCTCTCCGATAAGTGCCGTTCCATATATCGTTGTTAATATATACCGGCTTGTCTTCCCGTTGTGCTCTGGGAACCCTGATTACAAGGATAATATCACCGTTAATCTCATAATCCTTCAGGTCATCGTCAGTAAGTAAAACAACACTTACTTTTTTATGATTGTGAATCGTGTCCCAGAAGGATTTCTTCAATTTTCCGACATCTTTCAGCCCGGTTGTATACCAGGATTTGTCGTCGTGTTCCTTTACTCCGAGAATGATGCAGCCGCCGTTTGAGTTGGCAAAAGCAGAATAGGTCTCCCACAGATCATCGGGCAATCCGTTTTTGGCTTTTTTGACTTCAAGGCGGTTGTCCTCCCTGTATTCATCGAATTTGGCAAGATCAAATTCTCCATCCATGGCAGCCACCTCCTCTGAAAGAATTCATTATATTATACGATACTGATATTGATCCATCAAGCATTGAAGAGTTAGTGCAATAACATGAACTACCCGATATACTTTTTGTGCGACAACTTTACATTGTTCTGCTTGACCATGGCATAATGCAACGTAGTGTCGATTTTCTCGTGACCCAGCAGCCGCTGCACCTGTTCGATCGGCATCCCCTTGTCGATCGCCGCAGTTGCCATGGTTCGGCGAAACTTGTGCGGATGCACATGATTGACGCAGGACTGTTCCCCCATCTTTCGGAGCATCAACTCCACACCGCTGGAAAGGAGGCGATTATACGGATGTCGGATGGAAACAAACAGCGCCGGGTTTTCATCTGTCCGG
>JAGCZE010000418.1 GCA_017960415.1 Lachnospiraceae bacterium | reverse complement strand
GCCGCCGGCATCGACCACGATGCCGTTCGAAGCCACATTGTTTATCGAGCCGCCCGTAAGGTTGTACTCGGAACGGTCGATATTGATACCGTACATTCCGGCATTATTGATAGTGATATTTTCCGACCTGATCACGGAGCTGTCGCCGAACAGGGCAATTCCTGATTTGGTCGTTCCGTTAATGATATTGTTGGTCACCGTGGCATTCTTGCAGGCTTCGCGCATTTAGATACCGTTTTCGTATTTTTCTTCATGGATCGTGGAAAACTTGTTGGAATCAATGACCGCACCGCTGCATGAAAGGAGCTTGATCGCATCCTCGGTAAATGAGGTATCCTCCACCGCAATAGCCCCAACATGACGATCTACGGTATTGTTGTCGATCGTTGCATCATCTATATATCGCAAATAAATACCCGCGGCATTGCACAGAAATTCATTTCCCGAAATAGTGACGCCCTTCATCGGATTCTCTGTCGAACCGTACATAAATATGCCGTATCCGCCGCCCTTATCCTCTTTCTTCAGCAGATTGATGGTATTGCCCGTGATCTTGATATTGAACTTGCCCTTGGAAACCGACATGGCCTTTACGCCGTCGTTTCTTTCAAGCTTCGTCTTCTTTACATCGGAATCGGACTTTATCTGGACGCCGCTTCCCACCTCGTTCATCGTATTGTTCTTGATGGTTACGTTGGTGTAGTTATATCCGTAAATAACCGCTGCGGATATATCATGGAAATTGTTCTTGGTGATGGAAAGCTTGTCATGATAGATCTTATCGACCATCATATGGGTACCGATAGCACGCGGATAGTCATAAATCTCGCATCCTGTAACGGTAATATCGGTACAAGGGGTATCGTCAAAAGGTCCGCCTGCGGGAAGGATCGAATCGCTGTGGCATATGTCCAGCTGAATGGCTTCCTTGTCGGTATCTTCGTCAGGAGCTTTAAATCCGTACAATGTACAGTTCTTGATAGTACATTTCTTCACTCCGCCCATTTCGATCAGGTGAGTACCGTAATTATGGCACAGGGTCACATTCGTGATCTTCAGATTGTTGGTATGAGCGAAGAAAAACAGTGATCCGCCGCTCTTCTCGGTATAAGGTATATATTCGGCATCCCAGGTTCCGCCGGTAACGGTGATCTTTGTCGTATCGGAGTATCCACCCTTTGTGCCCTGTTTGGAACGGAGCATATAAAGGATCGGATCCTTCGGATTGGGATTCTTCCTGATCACTGTATTCTTGTCAAGTGATAAGCATGTATTCGAACCAATGCTCAGGGTTCTGCTGATATAATAGGTTCCGGCAGGGATGCTGACCAATGCCTGCTTTTTCTTGGTGCCGGCTTTCTCGGCTTCATCAAGCGCATTCTGGATCGCTGCCGTCGCATCCTGTCCGTCGGTCAGCTTGACCGTGATCTTCCTGGCATACGACGCCGCAAAAGAATCAACATTCCCCGAAAATGAAAATACTATTCCCAAAACAGCTGCAAATAAAGTGATCCCGGTAAGGATACAACGAATAGTCCGTTTTTTCATATGCAACTTCCTCCTGAAATGTATTTTAATGCCAAAACGGTGTCGTAAAACACCGTTTCAGTATTTATATTCATCTTTTGGCTTTGTAATAATCTTCTATACTGTCGATCTTAGAGAGCATATTTTCAAACAACATATCCACAAGAGCTATTGCCATCATTGATTCAACAACGACTACGGCTCTCGGGACAATCGTAGTTTCAGCGGAAGTTCCCGTATAATCCACTTCATTGCCCTCATTATCGACGGTTTTCGTCGTAATGCCCGTTACAGGTGTCGGCATAACGGAAGCCCTCAAAACTATTTCCGAACCGTCGCTGATACCGCCGAGCATACCGCCTGAGGAATTGGATTTCTTTTCAACTCTGCCTCCGGCAAATGAGAATGAATCCGCCGTGTGAGTACCCGTACTTAATGTAGCCCCGAAGCCCTCACCGAATTCAACTCCGTTGATAAGGCCTATGGACATAACAGCCTGTGCCAGACGCGCGTCAAGCTTGTTAAATACAGGCTCTCCTATGCCGGCAGGTACTCCGGTAACGACGACTTCAACCGTTCCGCCCGCAGAATCCCTGTCAGCAGCAACCTTTTCAAGATAAGCCAGTGCTTCGGCCGCGGCGTCGCGGTCGGGCATTCTTAAGGCATTGGTGCTGATGTTTTCAACCGATGACGAAGCATATTTGATCGAAACCGGTCCTATGGAACTGACATAAGAGCAGAAGGAGATACCGATTCCCGAAAGTATTGCCTGAGCCACAGCACCCGCAGCAACCCTTGCCGCAGTCTCGCGCCATGCGGCGTTGCCTGTTCCCCTGTTTGAGCGTACGCCGAATTTGGCATCATATGTAAAGTCATCCTGACCGGGTCTGAACACCCTGTCATTGCTATCATCCTTCTTATTTCTGACAGATGAATTGGTTATGGTCATGGCGATGGGAAGACCGTTGGTAACGCCGTTCGAAATGCCGGAATTGATGCTT
Source organism: Lachnospiraceae bacterium (assembly GCA_017960415.1). The sequence continues at coordinate 6,144 of JAGCZE010000418.1, read as the reverse complement.
ACGAAGTCATTTTCATGCTTCACGGGTTCAAATGAGGCTTTGAAGGGCTTTCTTCTGTTCAGGTAGGACTGGACGTCGTTTTCATTGAGCCTGATTCCCGCAGGAACTCCGTCAATCACTACTCCGATACCGTTTCCCACCGGTTCGCCCCAGGTTGTTACCGTAAAAATCTTTCCGAATGATGATCCTGCCATGTTCTTTACCTCCGAATTTCCTATTGCTTCTTGGGACAGATCAGTAAAATCCCTGTATCAATCAGTTTCTTTCAATAATCTTTCGAGCTCTGCTTTTCCCTGTGCGTAATCCCTGAAGATTATGCCTTTCATCCCGGTGTTTAAAGCACCTTTTATATTATCCTCCGAATCGTCGAGAAATACGCATTCTTCCGGAATAAGGCCGTAGCGTTGATACAATATCTCATATATCCTGCTTTCCGGCTTCAGCACTTTTTCCATATATGATATCACTTTGCCGTCTTCGAGTCCGAAAAAGGTAAAATGACGGCTGATATACTGAAAATGATCCTGCGAATAATTTGACAGCAGATAGATCTTATATCCCCGCTCTTTCAGCTCGCTGATCCATCCGCGCGCATAGTCGTACTCCGCCACAAGTCTGCGCCTGTCGGAATAAAACAGTCTTATGGCCTCTTCAATCTCAGGATCCGATGCGATACAATTCTCTATGATATCGTTGACGCTCATGACTCCCCTGTCGACTTCGCGCCACATCTTGTTCAGGGTCGTGGCATTGGCCAGACGTTCTGCCATGCTGCCCTCAAATCCGAGTTCCGCTATATAATCCTTCCAGCGGAACGCAGCCAGTACATTTCCGATATCAAAAACAATATTTCTGATCATTGCTTATATATCCTCTATCTGCCAGTCGATCGGCTCTATGCCGTTTGATCGCAGAAATTCATTTGCTTTTTTAAAATGCCCGCATCCGAAAAATCCTCCCGATGCCGATAAGGGACTCGGATGAGCCGCTTCCAGTATCAGATGTTTAGGATTGTGGAGCAGGAGCTTCTTTTTCTGCGCCGGTCTTCCCCAAAGCATGAATACGATGGGCCTGTCGATCTTGTCCACAGCCGTTATGGCTGCATCGGTAAACTGCTCCCACCCGTGGTTCTGATGTGAAAAAGCCTGGTGTGCCCTGACGGTCAATACGGTGTTCAGCATCAGAACACCTTCATCGGCCCACTTTTTCAGATATCCGTTGTTCGGAAAATTACAGCCCAGCTCGTCATGAAGTTCTTTGTAAATGTTCTTCAGCGAAGGCGGGATATCATTGCCCGGCAGCACCGAAAAACACAGTCCGTGGGCCTGGTTAAAGTTGTGATAGGGATCCTGACCCAATATTACGCATTTTACATTGGCATAGGGCGTATATGTAAAGGCATTGAAAATATCGCCTGAGGGCGGAAATACAGTCTGTGTCCTGTATTCCTCCTGTACAAAATCAAAAAGCTGCCTGTAATAAGGCTTCGCAAATTCACCGGAGATCACTCCGAGCCAATCATTTGAAATACCGCCCATATCAATACCCTGCTTTCTTCCGCTTTCAAACTCAGTTGCCGGCAAAATACGCATCTATGCCGTCCGCGATCCCTTTTGCGATCTTGTCCTGGTAACTGCCTGTCACAAGGAGTTTTTCCTCGTCCTCATTGGTCAGATATCCGACTTCTACATGCGACGAAGGAATCGTTGTCCAGTTCAGCGCGGTGAGAGTATCGATTTCTATTACGCCCCAGTTTTTGGCACCTGTGGAAGACGCAAGGCAAGATGTTATATATGTGCCGAGTTTGCGGCATTCTTTGCCGGTGCTTCCCGAGACAAAACTGTTATCTTCCCCGGGTTCAAATGCCATTATGCCCGATATTCCCGGCCGGTCATCCGCATTGCAGTGGATATGGACAACCAGGTCGGAGGTGTCATTGGCTGTTTTAGCTCGCGTCGCTTCACTTACGGAAACATCGGCGCTGTCGCGGATCATGATAACGGCATATCCTCTTCCGGTCAGTTCGTCGCGCAGTTTCAGTGCAATGGCCAGATTCAGCGAATGCTCGGTCACTCCGGTTGAGCCGGTTGCACCCGATGTACACTTTTCTTTTGTAGTCCGGGCCCCGGGACCGATGGGCTCTGTGGAGCTGTCGGCCTTGGCCTGGTGCGCCGCATCGACACATATCACACGTATACCGGCTCGTCCGTTATCGTTCGTACCCGTACTTCCGTTATTGCCTGCATCCGTATTTTGAGTTCCGGTCCCGCCGTTCACATCGGAACCTGCTGCATTACCTGTCTCAATGTCACTTGTATTTCCGGCGGCAGATCCGTTCGCTTTTGATTCATTCCCGGATGTATTGCTGCCGGATTGACCGTTGCCCGACGGATCATTGCCGGGAACATTATTACCCGCACTATTGCCGGTTTCTTTATCACCGGTCTTCTCAGAGCTGCCGTTATTCCCGGAGAAATTGCCTTCTTCCGCGGAATCTCCCTTAATGTCAAGCTCTCCGAAGGGATTACCGCTGTTGTCGGCCTGCGCCCGGACAACTCCGTCTATAGTCACTCCCGAATATTTGATGACCAGTTTTGCGGTAAGACACATGATAAGAAGAACACCCAGGAACACACCGGCCGAAGCCAGCAATCTTCTGTAGTCGATCTTCATGCGCCTCACCTCCTTTCCGGTCTGAAACGGAGCATCTCTTATCTCTTATCTCTTATCAGTTATCTGTTACCGTACATTTTCTCGTAATAGTCCTTGTATTCTCCGGAAATGATCTTCTCCCACCATGAACGGTTGTCGAGATACCAGCGTATCGTTGACTTTATGCCGTCCTTAAACATGGTCTCAGGCTTCCAGCCCAGCTCCCTTGTGATCTTGGAGGGATCGATCGCATATCTCATATCGTGTCCCTTACGGTCCGTTACGAATGTGATAAGGCTCTCGGGTTTGTCAAGCTCCTTGAGGATCAGCTTGACAATGTCAATGTTGCGCATCTCATTATGACCGCCGACATTGTAAACACAGCCGTCCTTGCCTTCACGGATGATCAGGTCGATGGCACGGCAATGATCTTCAACATACAGCCAATCCCTGACATTGATGCCCTCACCATATACCGGAAGAGGCTTGTCGGCAAGCGCATTGGCGATCATGAGCGGTATCATCTTCTCCGGGAACTGGTAAGGTCCGTAATTATTCGAACAGCGGCTGATGGAAATATTCACGCCGAAAGTCCTGTGATAAGCCTGTACCAGGAAATCAGCTCCGGCCTTTGATGCCGAATAAGGGCTTGAGGGCTTGAGGGGCAGGTCTTCGGTAAAGAACAGATCGGGACGGTCAAGCGGAAGATCTCCGTATACTTCGTCCGTTCCAACCTGATGGAATCTCTTAACCTCAAACTTCCGGGCAGCCTCGAGCAGATTCTGCGTTCCTATGATATTGGTCCTTACAAAGATCTGAGGATCCTCAATAGACCTGTCAACATGTGATTCCGCAGCGAAATGCACGATCACATCGGGTCTGTTCTCCGAGACGATCCTATCGATTGCTTCCGCATCGCAGATATCCGCCTTGATAAAGGTAAATGCAGGGTTCTTAAGCTCTTCTTCAAGGCTTTCGAGATTGCCGCAATAAGTCAGCTTATCAACGCAGATAAGCTCATCCTGCGGATGAGCTTTTAATTCATACTTTATGAAATTTGCGCCAATAAAGCCGGCGCCGCCCGTTACCAGAATCTTCATATACTGTTTTTACTCCTTTTTATCGAACATCGGGCAGGACGGACTTACTCCTGCCCGATGAACATTTATCATTGCAAAGCGATCATATCGGTGTTCGGAAATCAACCGGTGCCCAACATGACATTTGATATCAGCCGAGCCTGTTAGGTCCTCCTCCGCCGCCACCGCCGCCTCCGAAGAAGCCTTTCAGGAAGTTCACTATGAAGATGATCGCAAATATAATGCCTATCAATTTGATCCAGGGCTTTAATATAGCCCAGATCAGAGACAGGATCATTCTTCCGGGTCCTTTCGGCTGATCCTGATCTTCATCTTCTTCGTCATCATCCCGGTGAGTAGGTTCTACAGTAGGTTCCACCGTAGGTGTCGCTGTAGGTTCCTCTGTAGGTGTAGCCGTTGGCGTTACCGTAGGTGTAACCGTTGGCGTAGGTGTAGGTGTGGGTGAGGGCGTAGGTGTCGGCGTCATTGTAGGTGTCGGCGTAGGTGTTGATGTAGGCGTCGGCGTAGCTTCCTCCTCCTCCGGCCATTTTTCCTGCCAATGACGATTCAGTTTGTCATACAGATCTCCGGTCAGACCGTTTATTTCGCCACGGTTCCCGGAATTGAACGCCTTTTCAACGTCAATCCTGTAGGTTTCGAGCAATAAAGCGACCGTATCATCCCCCCAGTATTGCATCAGGGAGAAATCTTCACCGACCCGTATGTCATTGACCGATAAAATATCATCCTCAACGACAAACACCAGCAGACAACCGTTATCCCCAAGCTTTAATGCCTGATAGTAATCATAGATGTCACGCTCTTTGGTCAGGAAAGCTACCGCAACTCTCAGCCCGTCATATTTCTTTTTCCACTGTTTGTTGTATTTCTTTACCTGATCCTCAACCGTTTCGGAAAGCACTTTCGCCTCGTCCTTCACTATCTTGGGCTTGCGCATCGATGTGATGACAAGATTAAAGACAATGCAGGCGATCAGGAATACCCATGCGATCCATTCGTGTGAAAAGATTTTTTTCATGGTTCACACCCCCTTTCGATAATACCGCAGGCTCTCTGCGCTGACGCATATCAGGCAGATCAAGATCAAGAGTCGGCAAGTTTATTATACGCAGGGTCGTGTGGACGGTTCGCAAGGGCTCCTGTTTGAATTTCGGTCTCAGCCCTTGAGTTCCATCAATTTAGCTTTCAGCTCGCCCTCGATCCTTCCGAGTTCTGCCTCAGCTTCCTTACGTTTCTGCTTGCCTTCGGCCTGTATACGCATAACCTCGTCAAGAGTATTGATAAGGTTCTCATTTGTGGTCTTCAGTGTCTCAATGTCAACAACCGAACGCTCAGCTTCCTTGGCGGTCTCAATGGTTGCCATCTTGAGTCTTTCGGAGTTCTCCTTAAGCAGCTTGTTGGTCATCTCGGTAACAGCTGCCTGTGCCTCTGTAGCCTGCTTTCCGTGCTCGATACCGAGTGCAAGGACCATCTGTGACTTCCACAGCGGGATCGTATTGACGATAGAAGACTGGATCTTCTCTACCATCAGAGTATCGTTGTTCTGAAGGAGTCTGGTCTGGGGACCCATCTGGATAGAGATCATCCTGGTCAGCTCCAGATCGTGCAGCTTCTTCTCGAAACGCTCTACGAGGTTGGCCATATCATTGTACTTCTGTGCATCTTCCTGTGCACCGGTAGCTTCAGCTTTCTTGCGCAGTTCCTCAAGCTCACCCTTACGTACTTCTTCAATGCGCTTCTTGCCGGCAATGATATACATGGTAAGCTCTTTGTAATATTTCAGGTTCAGATCGTACATCTGGTCGAACAGAGCGATGTCCTTCATCAGTGTGACCTGATGCTCTTCAAGCTTGTTCACGATCTTGTCTACATTGACCTCAGCCTTGGAATAGCTGGCCTTCATAGCCTCAAGGTCTCTCTTTTTCTTCTGGATGAATCCGAAGAGTCCCTTCTTCTCTTCCTGATCCATGTTCTTCAGTTCCACAACAAGTGCCGCAAGATCTTCACCGATCTCTCCGAGATCCTGGGTCTTGACACTCTTTAAGGCTGACTCCGAGAAGTTCGCAATATTCTTCTGTGCAGCCGAACCATAGGTCATAACCTGGTTGGAATCGGTAATGTCGATCTTCTGTGAGAATTCTTCAACGATCCTCTTCTCCTCATCGGTAAGCATCTCTTCGTCAAGCTTCACCGCATTGGCCTCGCGCTGTGCCTGCTTGTCGGCTGCGGTCTGTGCAGCCTGTGCCTCTGTACTCTGTGACAGGGTCAGGGTAGGCTCGAGAGTCAGTCCGCTCAGAGCCTGCGAAGCTTCGTTCATGCCCTCGGGATTGAGCGTAAGGGTAGGTGTCGAATCCATTCCGTTAAGTGTGTTGTTGTCAGCCATTTTACTTAT
>JAGCZE010000417.1 GCA_017960415.1 Lachnospiraceae bacterium | reverse complement strand
GGGAGATGCCCGGACAGAGCCCTGTCAGTTAGTTGGCTGCGATATTAAGATCGGGGCCGCCGCACTTTTAGTGCGACAGCCCCTTTTAAAGACGTTTGGCAAAAAAAGTGCACATATCGGATAGCATTGAGATTCAGTTCGCTCTGATGGCTTTAGGCTGCTCTATATCGAGCCCTGAGACAAGCCAGTCGAATTCCTGCCAGGTGAGATTCCTTGCTTCTTTTCGGCTTCGGGGCCAGCGATAGCGTCCGACACCTACTGAAAGTCTCTTGTACAACAGTACGAAACCTGTCGGTTCCCAGAGCAGAAGTTTTATGCGGTCACACTGCTTACCGCAGAACAGGAAAAGCGCCGACCGATTCGGATCGAGATGATAATCCTGTTGGATTATCGCGCATAGCCCATCGATAGATTTCCTCATGTCCGTATACCCGGTGATTATATATATTTCGTTTGCACAGGTTATATCTCCGATCATAGGCAACTCCTTAATGCAGCTATGGTCTGCGACACAAGATAAGGATCTGCGCCATTCGAAATACGTATGCAGGCATTGGGCAAAGAAACCTCTATCGAACCCGGGTCAACAGGGAATGACGGATTTACCGGACTCTGGTAACAGTCGGTTAATGTTTCGGGTTTCATAACGCCAACCTTGACAACCTCCTGTCTGACCGGAGCGTTTTCGTCCGCCGTAAGATCCGGTGCAGAAGCGCGGTTAAAACGATTGGGAAGAGCAAACGCCTTTTTGCGTAAACGCTTGATAGCGTTGTTGAATGTGTTCCGGCTGATGCTGTTCCTACGGCACCACTCAGCATCGGTCAGCCCGCTTTGGCGTGCTTCCGAAACAATGGCGTACCATTCATCGAGGGTACGAATAGCATAAATAGATTTAGGCATCTTTTACCTCCTATCTCTGACACCAAAATGTGGTCAGGTGTCAACTGTTATGACACCAAAATATAGTCATGTGTCATTTACAATTATGATTGATATGGAGTCGAGATGCTATACACCAGGTTTTTATGCGCTTACGTTTTATGATAAGCGATTAATCATAAGAAAAAGTTTCAAAAGACAGTTTCGAAAGATAGTTTCAAAAGGCAGTTTCAAAAGACAGTTTCTAATGATATGATCCAAATTCTTTGTTATTACACAGTCTTTTCACAGTCTTTTCACAATAATCGAATAAGATTTTCTATGACAGAGCCAATGACAAAGCCAATGACAGAACCAATGACAAAGCCAATGACAGAGCCAATGACAAAGCCAATGATAAAGCCTAAAAGTAAATAAATAAAGTCAATGGAAAAAATAGTCATTATAAAAACCAATCAAAATATCAATGACAATAATTCTGACAAGGATAGGATCATATGGATTTTAACGAGAGTATTTACGGTGATTTCCTGCCGGATATGACTGCGGAAATGAACCACATCCTGACGAGGATAGGGTTGATCAGGGAAAACTTAAAGGATGAGCTTGGGATGGATCCGGTGGAGCACGTTGAAGGACGGATCAAGTCCGAAGACAGTATTCGGGAAAAGTGCAGACGCAAGGGATTTAATGAGACAACACAGTCTGTACTCGAGAATATTTATGATGCGATCGGTATCAGGGTCGTGTGTGCGTTCCTGGACGACGTTTATGCCATAAAAGACAGGATCGGGGCGCTTCCGGGTTTTGAGATCGTTGAAGAGAAGGACTATATCAAGCATGTCAAACCAAACGGCTATCGCAGCCTGCACCTGATCGTGAAGACTCCGGCGGGGTTTTATGCTGAGATCCAGCTGCGCACGATTTCGATGGATACCTGGGCGGCGCTGGAGCATCATATGCGTTATAAGAAGGATATTTCAGGAAATGCGGCTCTGATCGGGAGCGAATTGAAGCGCTGTGCCGATGAGCTGGCTTCTACGGATGTGTCAATGCAGACGATCAGGGACCTGATCAATGCGCAGAGTTGAAAATAAACGAATATGCGCAGGAAAACAAAAAGAAAAAGTAATGTGCAGATATAAGTAAAATAGTGGGGTATAGGCGGATATCATGAAATTACTTGTTGCTGAAGATACAGTGGATCTTAACAGAGTTGTTACGGCGATGCTGGAACATTCGGGGTACAGTGTCGATACGGTCTTTGACGGGGAAGCGGCACTGGAATCAATAGAAAATAACGGTTATGATGCGGTCCTTCTGGATATTATGATGCCGAAGAAAGACGGTATCACGGTCTTAAAGGAAATGCGTGCCAAAAACATCAATATTCCGGTGCTTCTTCTGACGGCGAAATCCGAGGTGGACGACAGGGTTGAAGGGCTGGACGCGGGTGCGGACGATTATCTTCCGAAGCCTTTTGCGATGAAGGAACTGCTGGCCCGCGTCAATGCAATGACGAGACGTGTCAGGTATACAGCCGGGTCGTGGCAGTATTCGAATTTTTCGCTTGATGCCCAGACTCTGGAGCTTTCGGCCGAGAACTCGGTCAGACTGTCTATCAAGGAATATGAGCTGCTGCAGCTGTTTGTGACAAACAGGGAGAAAGAGCTTGATACGGCATTTATTATCGGACATGTCTGGGAAAAAGAGGACTCTGCGGATGCCGATACGGTATTCCTGTATGTCAATTATCTGAAGAGAAAGATGAATGTGGTCGGAGCAAAGGCTGTTATTTCGGGCGAACGCGGGAAGAGCTTCCGGCTTATGACTGTGGGATGATACGCTATGAGTGTAAAACAGGAAATATGTGATTTCTGCTCCCGCTACATTTCTTACGACAGCAGGATGAGAAAGGAGGACCCATGTCGGAGAATGAGATCATCAGGATCAGACGCAAATTCATTCTGGTCTCGACCCTGTCCTTTTTTGGTGTAATGCTGCTCATGGGCCTGTTTATCTATCTGTTCAGCTCCGTGACCCTCGGCAATGAAGTACGGCAGATACTCGACTATATTATCGAAAATGACGGTGAATTGCCTGAAAAGCGCTTTATGATGCGTGATACGATCAAGAGTGACGAACGTGACTTCAGGGCCAATCTGGAGTACATTTTCGGAACAGGCGATCTTTTCGGGATTTCACAGGATTATCTGTATACAACAAGGTTCTTTGCGGTCATTTACGATGCCGAAGGCAATGTGAGCGAGATAAAGACCGGCCATATTGCCGGGATCGATACCGAAAAGGCTTTGGAATATGCAGATAAGGCGTTGGCGGGTTATTTTACATACGGAAATACGGACAGGTATTATTACAAGGTCGCCGACAGGGAAGACGGCGGGAAGATCGTGGTCTATCTTGACCGTTTTTCGCAAATGTACACGATCAGGAGGATCATGTTCTCGGCAATGCTGCTGGTGGCTGTCGGAACACTGTTGGCATTTCTGCTGATGCGTGTGCTGTCGGAGCATGTCGTACGTTCGGAAGTCAGAAATATCGAGAAACAGAAGCAGTTCATTACCAACGCGGGTCACGAGCTGAAAACACCGCTGGCCATAATCCGCGCAAATACTGAGATGCAGGAGGTCATTGCCGGAGAAAGTGAGTGGACACAGTCCATCATGCGTCAGGTGGACCGGATGAACGGCCTGATACAGAATCTGGTCAGGATCGCGAAGGCTCAGGAAACCGGCGGCGGGCCTCTTTCCGATATAAATATTTCACCTTATGTAGAGGATGCCGCGAATTCATTCAAGCCTGTGGCAGTGGGCGAAGGCAAGTCTCTTGATACGGAAATAGAAGAAAATATCGTCCTTAAAAGTGATGAGGGAAAGATCCGCCAGCTTGTCTCGCTTCTGGTGGATAATGCGGTCAAATACTGCGATGACGGCGGAAATATCAGGGTAAGGCTCTCAAGATCCGGTAAAAATGTGCTTTTGGAAGTACTGAATTCCTACGCTGAGGGCGGATCGGTGGATTACAGCAGGTTCTTTGAACGTTTTTACAGGGAAGACCGGGCCAGGACGATCGGAAATCCCGGTGAAGAGTGCGGAAAAACCGAAAATAACGGCGATCGCAATGAGAAAAATGGAATGGAATATGGAAATCCCGGCTCTCCGGCGAAACAGAGGAGCGGCTACGGTATCGGTCTGTCGATTGCGTCCGAGCTCGTAAACAGCCTGAAAGGAAGGATCGGAGCGTCGTGGAAAGACGGGAAAATCTGCTGTACATGCCGGTTCCCCGTAAAGAACTGAAACAGGGTTATGATTTTCGAAAAACTGTCCGATAAAATAAGTGCGG